>CATZVV010000194.1 GCA_958425285.1 uncultured Lachnoclostridium sp.
GGGAATTAAGACACTTGCCGACCTGAAAGGTAAAACGGTTATTACGCAGGCAGATTCTTCGGCATTGAAAGCTTTGGAAAGTGACGAACAGGCAGAGTTCAAAGCATCCCTTGCCAATGTTGATACGGTTCCGGATTATAACACGGCATTTTTGAATCTGGAAGCAGGTTCCGGTGATGCAGTTGCAATGGATATTGGTGTTGCCAATTATCAGATTGAATCCAGGGGCAGTGATAAATTTGCCATGCTGAGTGAACAGCTTGCAACCGAACAGTACGGAATCGGTTTCAAAAAGGGAAATGAAGAACTGCGGGATGCAGTACAAAAGACGTTGAAGGAAATGGTGGCAGATGGAAAATTTGAAGAAATAGCAAAAAAATATGACCTTACAGAGGTTATTTGTTTGGAGAAATAATCAATGGATTTATTACAAATTACCCGGAATCTGGGCGATGGGATGATTGTTTCACTGGAGATTTTTGTGCTAACCCTCCTTTTCGCATTACCACTGGGGCTTTTGATTGCATTTGGCAGGATGTCAAAGTATGGCATTGTTCGGGCACTGTTTAAATTTTATATTTCGGTAATGCGTGGAACTCCGCTTATGCTACAGTTATTGGTTGTTTATTTTGGACCATATTATCTTTTCAAGATTCCAATTAGCCGAGGATATCGGCTGGTTGCGGTAGTAATTGGTTTTGCGTTGAACTATGCGGCGTATTTTGCAGAGATTTACCGAGGTGGTATTGAGTCGATGGAAGTCGGACAGTATGAAGCGGCAAAAGTGCTTGGTTATAGTCGCATACAGACCTTTTTCAAAATTATTCTGCCACAGGTTCTGAAACGAATTATTCCGGCTATGACAAATGAAACGATTACGCTTGTAAAGGATACGTCTCTGGCATTTGTCATTGCCGTTTCGGAGATGTTTACTCAGGCAAAGGCAATTGCTGCCGCAGAGACAAGCATGCTGCCATTTTTGGTGGCAGGAGTCTTTTATTTTGTTATGAACCTGCTCATTGCAATTATTATGGAACGGCTGGAAAAGAAACTTGACTATTTTTAGGTGAGGACAGGCTATGACTATTTTAAAAATCGAACACTGTAGAAAAAGTTTTGGAAATCTGCAGGTGTTAAAGGATATATCTTTTGAAGTGCAAGAGGGTCAGGTTTTGGCAATTATAGGGCCATCCGGCTCCGGAAAGTCCACTCTGTTGCGCTGTGCTACCATGTTGGAAACGATGGACGCCGGTTCTCTTTCTTACTTAGGGGAATATGCCTGTCAGGATGTCGGTGGAATATCGCTTTACAAATCAAAGGCGGAGTTACGGGAATTGAGTCAAAATTTTGGACTTGTTTTTCAGAACTTTAATTTATTTCCACATTGTACGGTCTTAAAAAATGTGATGGATGCACCGGTTCATGTTCAGAAACGGCCGAAAGAAGAGGTTCGGAAAGAAGCGATGGAATTATTGGGTAAAATGGGATTGGAGACAAAAGCAGATTCTTATCCGAGACAGTTGTCCGGTGGACAGCAGCAGCGTGTATCAATCGCGAGAGCATTGGCAATGAAACCAAAGGTTCTCTTCTTTGATGAACCGACTTCTGCATTAGATCCGGAACTAACAGGAGAAATATTAAATGTTATTCGAGATTTGGCAGCAGAGCATATGACGATGGTTATCGTAACGCATGAGATGAGTTTTGCTAAAAAAGTAGCAGACCACATTATTTTCATGGAGGACGGGTATATTGCCATGAGAGGAACACCAGAAGAAGTTTTTTCATCTGACAATATTCGTATTCAGGAATTTGTCGGGAAGTTTCAGGATGAATAATGAAGTAGTAGCTGATAAAAGCCATAGTTCAGTTCAAAGAGTACTGTACGATGGCTTTTTTTGTACAAAATTTATTTCCTTATAAAGTTTTTGTGGTATTTTTTGGGAGATGGGTGTATAATAATTTTACAAGGTTAGTCGATGCTAACTAGAAAAAGATAGAGTAGGTGTAAAGTTTCCGAGGTTTGACAATAATAGAAAAAGCACATTTTATAAAGAAAATGGAGGTAAGGTATGAAGCAATTATTTGATGTGACAGGAATGTCCTGCAGTGCCTGCAGCTCTCATGTAGAAAAGAGTGTGGGTGCTTTAGAAGGAGTTAACCAAGTAAATGTAAATTTATTGCAGAACAGTATGATGGTTGAATTTGATGAAATAGTCTGTACAGAGGAGATGATTATAGCCGCTGTTGAAAGTGGAGGTTATCATGCGGTTGTCAGGGGAAAAGAAAACTCGGGTGGAAGGCAAAGAGAAAGTGAAACGGATAAACAAAGAGAAGAAGAGCGGGGTGTGAAAATTCGTTTGATTGTTTCTATTTGTTTTTTGATTCCGCTTATGTATATTTCTATGGGATCCATGATTGGTTTACCACTTCCGCGTTTTTTGTCCGGCATGGAAAATGCAGTTTCTTTTGGTTTAACCCAGCTATTACTTGTCCTTCCTGTTATGTATGTAAACAGAAAGTTTTATCAGGTTGGTTTCCGGGCATTGCTTCATTGGAGTCCTAATATGGATTCTCTTATTGCGATTGGTTCCGGAGCAGCATTTATATATGGAATTTTTGCGATTTATCGAATGGGATATGGCTTAGGTATACAGGATATGGAGATGGTGCATACGTACCATATGGATTTATATTTTGAATCGGTTTCTATGATTTTGACGTTGATTACGGTAGGAAAATATTTGGAGGCTAGAAGTAAGGGAAAAACATCAGAGGCAATTGAGAAATTGATACAGCTTGTACCACAAACAGCAGTTGTAATACGGGATGGCAAGGAAGTGACAATTCCATCCGGACAGCTGGTAGCCGGGGATATTGTTGTTGTAAGACAGGGGAATTCGATTCCAGTGGATGGTACCATTATAGAAGGGTACGCCTCTTTGGACGAGTCAGCACTGACTGGGGAGAGTCTGCCGGTGGATAAGCAGGTTGGGGATGAAGTGATTGGAGCGACAATCAACAAAGCGGGGTATATCAAAATAAAGGCACGGAAGGTCGGGGGGGACACGACATTGTCGCAAATTATTGCATTGGTGCAGGAAGCCTCCTCTTCAAAAGCTCCGATTGCGAAACTGGCAGACCGGATTTCAGGTGTTTTTGTCCCAATTGTTATTGGCATTGCATTGACAGCTTTTGTTCTCTGGATGCTTTTTGGACAGACACTGATTTTTGCCCTTTCTACGGCAATCACTGTTTTGGTTATATCATGTCCGTGCGCACTTGGTCTGGCAACTCCAACTGCGATTATGGTCGGAACAGGAAAAGGTGCAGAGCATGGTGTGTTAATTAAATCGGCTGAAAGTCTGGAAATTGCTCATGAGATTCAAACAGTGGTTTTGGACAAGACCGGAACGATAACAGAAGGAAAGCCGGAAGTAACAGATGTATTTTCATTGGTTGAAAATAAAAGGAAACATTTGATTGAAGTTGCCACCGCTCTTGAAAAGTTGTCTGAACACCCGTTGGCAGAAGCAGTTGTAGAATACGGGAGGAAACAAGAGATTCGTGAAATTCAGGCAGAAAACTTTGAAGCGATTCCCGGAGAGGGTGTCACGGGAAGCATTGATGGGATAGAGTATTTTGCGGGAAATGAGCGAATGATGGAGCGAATGGGAATTTCTCTAAATGATTGGGGTATAAGAGCAAAGGCGCTTGCTGCGGAGGGGAAAACGGTACTTTATTTTTCTACTGAGAGGGAAGTGCTCGGCATGTTTGCCATGGCAGACCGGATTAAACCGAGCAGTGCAGAAGCAGTAAAAGAATTTGAAAAAATGGGAATCGAAGTTGTCATGCTGACCGGTGATAATGAGCAGACGGCACAGGCCGTAAAAGAACGTGTCGGTATACGTCATGTGGTTGCTGAGGTATTGCCTCAGGATAAGGAAGCGAAAATCAGGGAATTGCAAAACAACGGAAATAAAGTTGCAATGGTTGGGGACGGTATCAACGACGCTCCGGCGCTTGCCAGAGCGGATGTAGGAATTGCCATTGGTGCCGGGACGGATATTGCAATGGACTCTGCCGATATTGTACTGATGAGAAGTGAGCTGACGGATGCAGTTACGGCAGTTCGTTTAAGTAAGGCAGTCATTCGTAATATCAAGCAAAATCTGTTCTGGGCATTTTTCTATAACATGCTCGGTATTCCGTTGGCAGCAGGTGTTTTTTATCCCCTTCTCGGATTGAAATTAAGTCCGA
>CATZVV010000195.1 GCA_958425285.1 uncultured Lachnoclostridium sp.
GAGGCAAGCATAAGTGCCTCAGACGAAACTCCATTGAAACATACATTCAATGTACCGGACACGCTGCAGGTTTGATCCCCATTGATTTCATAATCAATGCCTGATCCGTCAAGGATATCCAATATGCGACATTTAATACTCTCACACTTTTCTTGATTATCGTGATATTCTTCTTCCGCAATTTGGCAAGCCTTACCTAACCCCGCAACAAGTGGAACCGGTATTGTACCCGGACGTATTCCATGCTCTTGCTGTCCACCAAACATTATGCCTTTAACCGGTGGGAGTTTATATTGCTTTTTTCTGAGAACCAGTGCGCCTACCCCCTGTGGTCCGCCAATTTTATGAGCGCTCATCGATAACATGTCATATTTTGTTTCTCGCAGTTCATCAACCAGCTTACCGAAACTCTGTGTGGCATCAATATGAAAAAGAGTATTCAAATCAGTAAGGTACTGACCAATTTCTTTGACGGGTTGGATAACTCCAGTTTCATTGTTCACGTGCATGATGCTCACTAATAATGTGTCATCACGGACTAAGCCAATAATTTCTTCCGCCGATACCCGACCATTCAATCCTGGCTTAACGAAATCCACTTCAAAACCGTCTAATTGCATTGCCTTTGCAGTTTCCAGCACTGACTTATGCTCAATTGCAGATAATGTGTTTTTTTCCACTTTCCAGAGCATAAGATTTCAGCCCTTGCAGAACAATATTATTGCTTTCTGTTGCTCCGCTGGTAAAGAACACCTCATCTTTTCCTGTTCCAAGAATTGATGACACTCTTCCTCTGGCATCTTCCACAATTCTTCGAGCACTATCTCCAAAATCATGCGTCCTGCTATCAGCATTGCCATATGAATTTCTATACACACCAATCATATATTCTAAGACTCGTTCATCAATTGGTGCCGACGAATTAAAATCCAAATAAACGCTCATAACCTATGCCTCTAAAGCCAAACTCAAAAGATCATCAAGGCTTTTAATAAAATTAGTTCCTGTCAGGTACGATATACCTCGTTCCAAATGCAGCTTAAAATACTTTGAGAGATTTTCTTCGGTCAATTCGATTCCCTTCTCTGCGCACCACTCAATAATAAGTGCCTCGTAAATTTCACTGTATTCACCGGCAAATGTGTACCATGACATCTCAACATTGCTATCCGCCACAATTGGAACATCTGTCGGAATAGTATTCTCATGCAGCGAAAAGCAAAGCGCCCAGCGGCACAAAACATTCCAATTTTTTATGCCCGTCTTACCCTTAAGCCTAGATAGTTTATCTTTTGCGGGATTTGATAACCTGATCTGTTTTATAATCATTAAGCATCCTCCCTAAAATAACCGCGATGAATCGTGGTTGACTTAGTCGAATCATCATAGACCAGTGTGAACTCATCACCTATATCATCTTTCATAATGGTATAGTAATTACGATCAATTTCAGAATCTGTTGATAAAATAATAGTCTGCTCACTTGCCTGCGGAAAGTATGTCTGAATCAGTGATACCCTGTGCGCTGAATCTAATCTGGATAAAGGAGTATCAATAATCACCGGAAGTTTCTTCTTTGAACATATAGCAAGTGCCCATAACAGAGAAATAACCATAAGCTGTTTCTCACCTGCGGACAAAGAAGCCTTGTTTACTTCCTCGCCATCGGCATTAAGGTATTTAAGATCTAAGGAAACTGGATCCATTTTAATTCGATCAATCAGATTCTTCTTATTTGCCAATTTTTTATAACAGACTGTCATTGTCTCAGCAACAATACCGATTTTATCTTTTTGAAGACGAATTTTATATTCCTCCAAAATCGTAGTTGCCATATGGGAATATTTTACAATTCTATCTCCATCATCATTAAGTTCTGCTCGTCGCAAATATGCCTCTACGCCTCGATTGAAAGCAGTCGTTGCTGCAATTGCTTCACCGTTACGTGTCCTTCTTTCATCTGCTTTTTTTGAAAGCAGTACATCAATGTCGATAAGTTTTTGCTCTAACTCTTTGATCTTCCGATATATAGCTGCAATTGCCTTTTCATCAATATCAACCGACATATAACTATCCAGCTGATCAATTTCGGCTTGAAGCTTTTTCACTTCCTTCTTTCTATCCGAAACAGCAAGTTTGGTAGAAAGGAGCTGCTCATCCAAAAGAACCTGCAGTTTAAACAGGGATGTATCCGACAATTTGCAGTGGACCACATCCTCACCGGTCACCATCTTGCTGTCAATATAATCTATAAACCGGCATACAGGATCCTGATCATCAACATTTGTTTTCACATATTCCGGGAGCAGTGCCCTCATCTTTTTTAAAGCCGCTTCCAACATCCGCTGATCCTGCTCAATTTCTGCATTTTCCCTTATATTCCGAAGGAGTTCTTTAACAAGGATAAACGGCAATTCCGATGCTGCATCAACGGTCAATTGCTCTTTTAACGCATCCATTCTGGAAGAGACAGCAGCTCTTTTTTTAAAAAGCTCTTGACGTTGAGTTACTATATCGCCGCCTTTTGCTGAATACTCCTGACGTTTTTGTTCAAGAGATTGCAATGTAGTAGTTTTACGCGCTTCTAACTCTGAAATCTCTAAATCCACTGCTTCCAATGCTCTGACAGAACGATCCTTTTTGCCATGAAGCTCTTCAATTTCTTTGGCCTCAGTATTTGAGACCTGTGTTTTAGCAATACGATTTGTAATTCTTCTCAAATCTGCTTTTAAAAGGTCCAGTACGGATATTCCCAAAAGAGTCTTAATTGACTCCTTCATCTGTGTACTGGTATCCTCGACAGCAAGTTCAGCTATTTTCTCGCCGTCAAAGAAGAAAAAATTTGAGAGACCGCTCGGAAGAATGTTTTCAATGAACATACTCCAATTATCCGTCAAAAATTGATTATAAACTCCATCCTTATATACCCTGATGATTTCAGAAACCCTCTGTTTTGCTCCAGACCATTCTCGATGAATCTTATAAGTCTCTGATTCCATTTCGAACTCAAGATCCACATAGGTTTCCATTGTACCATCCTGTTTATTAACAAAAGACTTTAAATACTGTCCATAGGTTTTATACTTACTTTCGTTATATGCAAAGGAATTAGAACCATATAACGAAAGAAGAACTGCTTCAAGAAATGTTGTTTTTCCTCGTCCATTCATTCCGCCAATCAGTACTACTGGTTTCTGACCGTGAAATTCGAAGCTATTCGTAGACGCATACACGCCAAAATTATGTAATGTAAGTTCTTTAATAATCATATGTGATCCGCCTCTTCCGATACATCTTCAAATTCTTCTCCCTCATCCTGAATATGTGCAAAAAATTTCTCGTTAAACTTACCACCCATCGTTTTCTTACGCTGTAACTGCTTTGTGTAATAGTCAGTGGCATCATCTTCATCGCGATAAAAATTTTGCTTTACGCAGGTCTCAAGTGTATCAAGAATTCCTTTCCTCTGGTTCACACTGTTTGCCTGGTTTTCTATATCAATCAGACTATACATCATCTCAAAAGCAAGTTCTTCATCCGGGAACAAATCACGGCAGGTCTGTTTGAGTATTTCCCATTCATTACTACCATATACTTCAGAACCAATCCATTCCGGATCACTAAACGGCTTATGCATAACAGATTCATAGATATCTGGCAACGAATCATCAAATTCGTGCTTGTCAAATACCCAAATTCTTCTTATGCAACGAAGTTCCGGAAGTGTAATCAATTCAAGATCTGAGAACTCTTCAGGCCCATGGGTATTTATCCCCACCTGTATTTCTAACAATTCTTTCAACCATTGTTCACGAATTTCTTTTTTGTAGGGTCCATGATGTAACTGCCCATAACTTCCCTGCAGATATCCTTGCATCTTCTTAAAACTTCTGCGTTCTCGGTCATGTTCTTCATCCCCAAACCGATTTCTAAACTCAAGAAGTGGTGACATCCACGACTTTTCATCGTCATTTGCAATCATTGCCTCCATGGATTTGTCCTTTTCAACCATGGTGCAGACCCAGCAGCCAAACCGGCTTTTTCCACAACTTGGCAAGTTCTTTTCAACCATCATAGGACACTCATTATCAGCCGTTGCGCCTCGATAAAGAGTAAGGAGTTCCTGGTTAGAATATCCCCATGGATTTTTATACTGCATAAGAAATACCCAGACATCATTATCGGTCCAGTCTTCCAATGGAGAAAACACCAGTTCGTTAGCCATCGTCTCATTCGGACTCAGAAGTTC
>CATZVV010000196.1 GCA_958425285.1 uncultured Lachnoclostridium sp.
GAAATGCTTGGATCGATACTTACTATTATGTGGGCAGTAGCGGGGCCATGCTGAAAGATACTACAATTGGCGGCTATTATGTTGATAAAAATGGACGTTGGATACCAGGTTATGGTACAGTAAATGTAAATACCATTGGAAATTGGGAAAAGAGCGGATCCACATACTATTTTAAGAAGAGCAACGGTACTTATGCTAAGAATGAATATGTAGCTTGGAATGGAAATTGGTATTATCTCGATGGAAATGGTGTCATGTTAACTGGATGGCATTACATCAGGGGTTATAAAATGTACTTTACAGGAAGCGGAGCTTTACAGCAGGATGTAAGTGGAATGGTAGGCGGACCTTACAGACTTCGTGTGAATCGTACAAAATGTCAGATAACTGTTCTGGCAAAGGATGGCAGTAATGGATGGACTATACCAGTTAAGTCAATTACCTGTTCTGTAGGTAATCCAATTACGCTGACTCCTGCGGGGACCTTCTATATTGGTGATCAGGATAGATGGCATATCTTAATGGGACCTTCCTGGGGACAGTGGACATCACATGTAGTGAATGGTATATTCATTCACTCTGTAGCTGGTTCTTCCCAGAGCCAGTACAATCTTGCCGCTGCAGATTATAATATGCTGGGGCAGCCTGCATCTCATGGTTGTATTCGTGTATGTGTGCGAGATGCTAAATGGATTTATGACAACACTGGCAGAGGCACCATGGTTACGATCGGCGATGGATATTATGAACCATTCGATAAACCAGCTACCATTAAACTGCCATATGGAGTAAACTTGAAAGATCCAACAGATATTTGGTAAAATATTTAAAATAAAACTGTCCGGCTGTACTCGAAATTGGTACAGCCGGACAGTTTTTTTATGAATTTTTAAATTACTAAAGTGGATATTCCGGCATATGGTTTTGATATAAGACTTCTTCGCCTTCAGGAGTAGTAATAGACATATGCTCAAAAATATAATTTGTCATGTAATCTGCTTCCGTCCGTGATTTAGCAGTAATATAATATCGGACTGCATAGGGATTTACACCATGGGGAATGATCCGTTCTCCCTTTTTATAGAATAACCAGGAATCCATAATACCTTTCATGGATGAAAGCTTTACAGCGGCATCTTGATTATCCACCATTAAGCCATTTTTTCCGTGAAAATATAGTACAGCACTTGTTTTATCGAAAAAAGGTGAATGGAGTTTTAAGGTTCTCCGCAGAGCTGATTCATTGTAAAGATAATCTAGGAGCAGGTTTTCTACCTTCAGGCCACAGCAATAATCTACCAGTTCATGTTCATAACCAAAGAATCTTCCGGCAACCTCGCAGACGGATATGGGGGCTCCGGGAGACCAGAAAAACTGCATAGAAAGAACGCCGCTTGTCTGTCCTGTAAAGTTGGCAACCCGCTGTAGAATATCCTTTGCCTCTGCATAGACATTGTGGATAAGTTTGGAAGGATATACGTTTCGAGTGCTGATGGGAATGTCATTGGTACATACAGGGGTTTTTTCCCTATCTGCAATACTGATGACATATACCTTTCCGTCCAGGACCCAGCTCATCATATTAAATTCGTAACCATCGTTATATTCCTCCACAAGGATTTCTTTTACCTCGGAAGTAGCGCAGACAAAATCAAAGTGTTTTTTTATTTCTTCTACAGAATACAGAACAAGAACGCCGCGGGAACCATACTTGTCCAACGGCTTAACAACAACCGGGAATTCCATATCATCCAATTCCGAATCTGAAAAACCAATACCCAGCCGTTTATATTTTGCAGTTGGGATTTTGAGCTTTTCAAACATTTGTTTCATAACATCCTTATTTCTGTAATAATCTAGTTTTTCAGGAGAAAAATAGCATTTCAGGCCAGCTTTGTTTGCTATTTTTACCATACATTCAAAAAGATAGTCAGAAAAGGAAGTAATGATGCCGTCCACTCTTTCGAGCTGACATATAGATACTATACGATCAGTATCCCCAACGTCAATATCGTAGGATTTATCAGCAAATGTTTTTCCGATACTGTTCGGATATCCATCACAGACAATGGTGTAAATGCCTCTGGATTTTGCAGTTTGTATTAATTGTACAAACTCTCTTAATGAGCCCAATATTAACAATCTTTGCTTTATCATATGTTATTCTGGCCTTTCATTATTAGTTTCAGAACCTGTAGAATGTGTTCCATATGTTTCTTGTTGTATCTCTGATCACAGGGAAGGGGAAGAATATTGGCTGCATAGTCATACTCAAGGGTATTTCCGGGCATTTGATTAATGACATTACTCCAGTATGTTGGTACAAAAATTTTCTCTGCTGCCAGTTTTTTGCGGATATTTATGCCATTTGGATAATAAAAAGGATAAACGAAAGGACCTTCTGGATGCAACAAAGAAAGCGAATTGTATTGATTTAAGGCAGAGGCAATTACTGCATAATTCTCAGTGCGTTTTTTACGCACGGCAGAGTAATCAATCCCTTTCAGTAGATTTTCTGTCAGGTGTGACATTCTTTTTATTGGCTCCTCATAATAATGACGAGCATTTTCCAGCATATCGTTATAATAATCTGAAGCTGAATGCTCGTAACGCCCGAGAATATGTCCCATTCTGGAGGAGGAAAAATCTATCGGATATTCAGACAGTAGATCCTTTGGTACATTGCCAAGAAAGAGGTATGCACCATCCGGCAGTCCGAAAAATTTTCTGCAGGAATAAAGTACCGGGATATCTGGCAGAGGCTTTTGGAAAAAAGCGTGTGTATTATCCAGGAGGATGTTCCTGTATCGTCTTTTATAGCTCAAAAGCTGCTGATCGGAGATTTGTCCGTAATAGTTTACAACATAGATATATTCTCCATCTTTTAGTTCGCCAATGGGAAGAATCGGTTCAAATTCTGTATTAATGTGGTACCATTCCAATGTTATAGGTATATCTGAACATATGGAAATTACAGAATCACAAAGAAAATAGGGCAGCCACAGTTTTTTGACTTTAAGATAATCCAGTGCAAATAAGAGTGCTGTTCTTCCAAGATTTAATTTTAACAGTTCAGGATAATATTCTTCTCCTGTAAAATTCTCCAATTCCAAATAACCGCCGATTTCATTCATATATAAATATCCTTTGTTTTATATTATAACTCCTTTTTTCTGATGACATAATTGGGCATTTTTTTTGCTTCATTCAGTATATTCATTAAATATTGCCCGATGATACCAATAGCTAATAATATTATTCCATTGTATGCCAAGATAAGAAGGACTAGAGTTGTCCATCCCTCTACCGATACCCCATAGATAAAATAGCGTATGAGATAGAAAAGGCCGAGTATAATACTGACTAGAAAACTAAATATACCTAAATCCCTGACCAGAAGCAATGGTATGGCCGAGTTGGAAGTGATATCGTAAATTAAATCCTTTGCAAGTCTGCGGAAGGTGTAATTGCTTTTTCCTACTTTACGTGGATCATGATGTACAGGAACATTTATAATGCGGTTACTGCTCTGAACCAATAAATTTCCAATTTGCGGAAGATGAGTGTTGGTATTTAGAATTGCTTCCACAATAAATCTTCGCATAAGCCGAAAGCTGGTGATTTCCAGATTGGGGTCTTTATTCAACATTTTAGATGTTGCGTAGACAGAAATTCGGGTTCCCAGTCTTCTTATAAAGTTATGCTTACGGTTCTCATATTTGGCAATGATCACATCCACATCATCATGTCCTTTGATTGCAGCCGCCATTTTTGGTATTTCTTCCGGACGGTGCTGCAGATCATCATCCATAGTGATAATAAAATCACCTTTGGCAAAAGAAAAACCACACAAAAGCGCTGGATGCTGTCCGAAATTTTTGGCCATTTGGATGATCTTAACCCGGTTATCCTTCCTGTGAAGTTTTTCCATTACGACATAGGAATTATCCCGGGAACTATCATCAACCAATATTAATTCAAATTCTACCAGCATGGTATTTTCAAAAACATCCTTTAATCTGGCATAAAGTTCTTCCAAAGTGTTTTCTGAATTATAAACAGGAACAACGACAGAATATAAACTCATTTTTTTTACCTCCGGGGTTGTTTTTCAACCGCCGCGACTATTATAACATTTTACAACAAGGGTTTCAATAGACTTGTTTCCCGGGACGAAGGATGTTATAC
>CATZVV010000197.1 GCA_958425285.1 uncultured Lachnoclostridium sp.
AAAAAAGCTTTCCCGAGTTACCTGAATCAACCTATCTGCATTCTCACTTATCGTTCCGACACCATAGGTCCTGGCCGCATCTGAATGATAGCCCTGAAAAATGACCCCCGCATCCAAACTAACAATATCACCTTCAAACAATCGGTGCTTTTTATTCGGAATTCCATGAACGACTTCATCATTTACAGAAACACAAATGGAAGCAGGATAACCTTCATAATTTAAAAAGGAAGGAATACATTTATGCTGCCTGATTAGCTCTTCACCTTTTCGGTCTATATCTAATGTTGAAATACCGGGAGCAATAATTTCACCTAACTGCTCATGTACCTCTGCTAAAATTTTTCCGGCTTCTCTCATAAGTTCTATCTCATGTGCCGATTTAATCGTTACTGCCATATTACGGCCTCCATACTACGCTTCAAGAATCTTTACGATTTCCTGGAAAACAATTTCAGAATCAACAGTTCCATCAACATCTTTTAATATTCCTGACTTCTTATAATAATCAATCAACGGCTGTGTCTGTTCATGGTATACATTCAGACGCTTCGTAACCGTTTCAGGCTTATCATCATCTCTCAAAACAGTCTCTGAACCACATGCATCACATATTCCGTCTACCTTTGTTGGAATATGAACAATATGATATGTGGCACCACAGGAAAGACAGGCACGTCTTCCTGACATCCTGCGAACAATATTTTCATCCGGCACTTCCACATTAATGGCATAATCCAATTTTTCACCTAATTTTTCAAGCGCTTCATCTAAAGCATTTGCCTGTGGAATCGTGCGAGGAAAGCCGTCCAAAATATATCCTTCTTTGGCATCCTCCTGTGCCAAACGATCAATTACTAAATCCACCGTCAGTTCATCAGGAACAAGCAAACCCTGATCCATATATGTTTTTGCTTTTTTACCTAATTCTGTATTGCCCTTTATATTTGCACGAAAAATATCACCTGTTGAAATATGAGGAATATCATACTTCTCAGCAATCTTTTTTGCCTGAGTTCCTTTTCCTGCACCAGGCGCTCCCAACATAACAATTTTCATAGTATGATTCAACCCTTTCCGTCAAAGTATCGCTATAACGACCCAAACGACCACTGCCCAAGGCAGCGATCGTTATCGGGTAGTTACAGTAATCATTTATTTACTCACTGAAGAATCTCAGAGGGATTCTGAAAGTATTACTCACTGAGGAATCCCTTATAGTGCCGAACCAATAACTGGGATTCTATTTGTTTCAAAGTTTCAATGATAACACCTACAACGATAATTAAGGATGTTCCACTGAAAGAAACATCTGCACCAAATGCACCAGAGAAGAAAATAGGAAGTACACAAACAATCATCATTCCTACTGCTCCAATCAGGATAATGCAGTTTAATACACCCGTGAGGTACTCAGTCGTTGGCTTGCCAGGACGGATACCTGGAATAAAGCCACCCTGCTTTTTCATATTGTTGGCAATTTCCAACGGATTAAAAGTCACAGATGTATAAAAATATGCAAAGAATACAATAAGTAGAATATATACAAGTAATCCTAATGTGTATTTAAATTCTCCAAAGCTTGAAAAATTACACCAAGCACTCTGATTACATACTTTCAAAACTTTTTGTATGAAACTCGCACCAGCACCCGAAGCAGGCTGTACACCAGCAAACTGCCCGATTACTACTGGTAAAGACATCATCGAACTTGCAAAAATAACAGGAATAACTCCTGCTGTATTTACTTTCAAAGGAATATGACTGGACTGTCCGCCAACCATTTTTCTTCCCTGAAGTTTTTTTGCATACTGTACCGGAATTCTTCTCTCACCATCCTGTAAAACAACAATAAATACAACCATTGCTACGATAATGGCAATAATAACAGCTCCTGCGATAACAGCATTTGTTATATTCTGTCCACTGATAAACTGCTTATAGAGCCTCATTAAATCTTCCGGAATACGTGAAACAATATTAATTAAAAGAATAATAGAAATACCATTTCCAACACCTTTTTCAGTAATTCTTTCACCTAACCACATCAAGAATGCAGCTCCTGCTGTCAGAGACATAGTAGCTACTAAAACAGAAGTAATTGTAACACCCTCTGTCAAATATTCCTGATTACCAAATCCAATAATCATGGCAATACCTTCAATAATTGCTAATACGATTGAAAGATAACGAGTATACTCATTAATCTTCTTACGTCCGTCTTCTCCGTCCTTCTGCATTTCTTCCAAACGAGGAATTGCAATTGTAAGAAGCTGGATGATAATGGATGCAGTAATATATGGTGTAATGTTCAATGCAAAGATTGACATTTTTGAAAAAGAACCACCCGTCATAACATCCAGGAACCCAAGACCTGTGCCGGCAGCTCCGGTTGCAGAATCAAAAAACTCCTTAATTACGGCATTGTTGATACCCGGGATTGGAAGCTGACAACCAACCCGGACAACAATAAGTGCAAATAATACATAAAGTAATTTTTTTCGTATTTCAGGGGTTTTAAAAGCATTTTTGATAGTTTCTAACATTAGATCACCTCTGCTTTTCCACAAACTGCTTGAATTTTTTCTGCTGCACTGGCACTGTATGCATTCACTTTTACAACAAGCTTTTTGGTTAACTCTCCGTTTCCAATAATTTTAACACCATCTTTTGGATTTTTTACGATTCCTTTTTTGATTAATGCTTCTACGGTTACTTCTGCACCGTCTTCAAATACATTTAAGCGTTCTAATCCGATTCCGACGATTTCTTTACTATTAATACATGTAAATCCACGTTTTGGTAATCTTCTATATAAAGGCAACTGACCACCTTCAAAACCTGGTCTTGGAGCTCCTGAACGAGCTTTCTGTCCTTTATGACCTTTTCCTGCAGTTTTACCGTTTCCTGAACCATGTCCACGACCTCTTCTAAACTCATTACTCTGTTTAGAACCTGCAGCAGGTTTTAATTCTGATAAATTCATCACTGGCACCTCCTTGCTTATTATTAGATTTCTTCTACCTTAACTAAGTGTCTAATCTGCTGTACCATACCTCTTGTTGCAGCATTATCTGGCATTTCAACTGTCTTGTTTAACTTCTTTAGACCAAGAGCCTCAACAGTTTTTCTATGCTTTGGAATGGCACCGATGGTAGACTTTACTAACGTAATTTTTAATTTTCCAGCCATTTTAATACCTCCAATTAACCGAGCATTTCTTCTACGGAAATACCACGTGCTTTCGCTACTTCTTCAGGTGTCTTGAGTCCTGCCAAACCAGCCAATGTTGCAAGTACAACATTCTGTTTGTTGTTAGAACCTAAAGATTTTGTACGGATATTTTTATATCCTGCCAATTCCAACACGGAACGCGCCGGGCCACCAGCGATGATACCTGTACCCTCTGGAGAACGTTTCAGTAATACAGACGCACTACCAAATTTACCAGTGAAATCATGTGGGGTACTTCCGTTTTCATCAAAAGGTACTGTTACTAATTTTTTCATAGCATCTTCTTTCCCTTTGCGGATAGCTTCCGGAATTTCCATTGCTTTCCCCAAGCCTGCACCAACACGGCCATTTTTGTCACCAACTACAACCAATGCAGTAAATCTAAAGTTACGTCCACCTTTAACTACTTTAGTAACACGTTTAATCGAAACTACTTTATCTTCAAATTCTTCTTGTTCCGCATCAAAGTTATTACGTTTCATTCGTTTTCCTCCTTGCTTAGAATTTCAAGCCAGCTTCACGAGCTGCTTCTGCTAATGCTTTTACTTTACCTTGATAAATGTAACCGCCTCTGTCAAATACGACTTCTGTGATGTTCTTATCCATTGCTTTTTTAGCAATCACTTCGCCTAATTTTGTAGCAGCAGCAACATCGTTTGTTTTCTCCAAACTCTGTTTCACATCACTCTGTAATGTGGATGCCGAAACAAGTGTATGTCCAGCTACATCATCGATAATCTGAACGTACATATGATTATTGCTACGGAAAACAGCCAAACGTGGTCTCTCAGGAGTACCGGATAAGCGGCTACGTATTCTTCTGTGCTTGTTTTTGCGAACTTCGCTTCTATTTGTTTTACTAACCATTCTTATTCCCTCCTTAATTATTTCTTACCAGTCTTACCAACTTTACGTCTGATAACTTCATCAACATAC
>CATZVV010000198.1 GCA_958425285.1 uncultured Lachnoclostridium sp.
GGCAGAAGGACAATGTACAAGAAAGGATAGGGAGTATCTAAGGAACAAATGGGGAATGAATTATTTTAATATTATGCCTAATTTAAGTTTGATCCAGATGATTGATAAAAATCCCCAGGATTCTTTTAAGGTTCTTGAGGTTGGCTGTGATTGCGGAGCTAATTTATTAGAGATTAAGAATTATTTTCCTAAGGCGGAGTTATACGGACTAGAGATTAATGAGAGTGCGGCGGGTGTTGCCAGACATGTTGTAAATGTATTACAGGGGGATATTGAGCAAGCAGAATGTGATTTTAAAGTACATTTTGACTATATTGTATTTGGAGATGTATTGGAACATCTGCATAACCCATTACAGACGATTCTTCATTGTAGAAATTTATTAAAGGAGAGTGGTTGTATTATTGCTTGTATCCCCAATGTCCAGCATATTTCTGTGGTAGAAGATTTAATAAACGGTAACTTTACCTATCGTGATGAAGGTCTTTTGGATCGAACTCATATTCATTTGTTTACATATAAGGAAATACTTTCTATGTTTGAAAAAGCGGATTATAAAATTGAAAATGTTATAACGAGAGAGCTTCCGTTAGAAAAAAAACAAAAAGAGCTGGTTGAAAAGTTAGTTGAACTTTCAGAGGGTTCAGAAGCTTTTATGTTTGAAACTTTTCAGTATGTAATACGTGCCAGAATTTAATGTAAACTATTCTCAGAAGGGGCGGGTATGTATTTTTAAAGAGAAAAGTCGTGATAAGGAATTGATTTTTTTGTACAATGTCTTTATAATAGGAAGATAAAGAAAAAAAGTTGAAAGAAAAAGTTATGGAGGGATTGGTATGGAGAGCGGAATAGAAAAGAGTGCGCGGGTGAAATTTGATACCGGAGAATTATCGACAGAATTGATTCCTCCTGATTTCACGGATCCGGATATTTTGTTTGACGTTCTTTTAAGGACAATGGAAAATTATCATCCATCCTCCAATATGGAGATTGTGAAACAGGCATATGAGTTGGCAAAGGAAGCGCATAAGGATCAGAAGAGAAAATCTGGAGAGCCGTATTTGATTCATCCGATTTGTGTCGGAATCATATTGGCTCAGCTGGAGTTGGATAAAGAGTCTATTGTTGCCGGACTTCTCCATGATGTTGTAGAAGATACAAAGTATACGACTGAAGATGTTGCTAATATGTTTAGTGAGGAAATTGCTGCTTTGGTTGATGGTGTTACAAAACTAACACAGCTCAGTTATTCGGCAGATAAAGTAGAAGTACAGGCAGAAAATCTTCGAAAGATGTTTTTGGCAATGGCAAAGGATATAAGGGTTATTATGATTAAGCTTGCGGATCGTCTTCATAATATGCGTACGTTGCAGTATATGAAACCGGAAAAGCAAAAGGAAAAAGCCCGTGAGACAATGGATATTTATGCGCCAATTGCCAATCGGCTTGGTATTTCTAAAGTGAAGGTGGAGTTAGATGACTTGTCATTGAGATATTTACAACCAGACATCTATAAAGAACTGTCAGAAAATCTGGAGGCCAGATGGGAAGAACGAGAGAATTTTGTGACAGATATTATGTCTGCTGTTAAGGAAAATATTGCAGAGGCAGGGATTGAGGCTAGAATTGATGGAAGGGTAAAACATATATTCAGTATTTATCGGAAAATGGTGAATCAGAATAAGAGTTTGGATCAGATATATGACTTGTTTGCCATTCGAATTATTGTTGATACGGATCAGCAGTGTTATGCGGCTCTTGGCGTCATTCATGAAATGTATACACCAATTCCGGGCCGATTTAAAGACTATATTGCAATGCCAAAGCCAAACCGTTATCAGTCGCTTCATACAACGCTGATTGGGCCAAAAGGGCAGCCCTTTGAAATTCAGATTCGTACGTATGAGATGCATCGGACTGCGGAATATGGAATTGCGGCACATTGGAAATATAAAGAGAGTAATGGTTCTCACGCTACAGATAGTGAAGAAGCAAAGATGTCATGGCTGCGCCGTATTCTGGAATGGCAGCATGAGATGTCTGATAATAAAGAATTTTTGGATTTATTAAAAAGTGATTTGGACTTATTTTCTGACAGTGTGTATTGTTTTACTCCAAATGGGGATGTAAAAACGCTTCCTGCAGGGTCAACACCAATTGATTTTGCTTATTCGATTCACAGTGCGGTAGGGAATAAGATGGTTGGTGCCAGAGTGAATGGTATTCTGGTAAATATTGATTATCAGATTCAGAATGGGGATCGTATTGAAATTCTGACTTCTCAGAACAGCCGCGGTCCAAGCCGTGACTGGCTTTCAATTGTTCAGAGTACACAGGCAAAAAACAAGATTAACCAATGGTTCCGTACGGAATTTAAAGAAGATAATATTATAAGGGGAAAAGAACTTTTACAGGCTTATTGTCGTGCAAGGGGAATTCAGGGAAGTGATTTACTCAAGCCTGTATTTATGGAAAAGTGTATGCGTAAATACGGTTTCCGGGATTGGGATTCTGTATGTGCTGCAGTTGGTCATGGTGGACTGAAAGAGGGACAGGTTATCAATAAGCTTCAGGATGAGTATGATAAAGCGAATCACCGTGTTGTTTCGGATGAACAGGTTTTGAAAGTAATAGAGAGTGTAAAAGAAAAAGAAAACAGTTCAGAGAATCAGATACAGACTGGTAATAAGCAAAAGAGCAATATTGTGGTGAAAGGGATGGGAGATTTGGCAGTGCGCTTTTCCAAATGCTGTAATCCTGTTCCAGGTGATGAAATTGTTGGTTTTGTCACAAGGGGAAGAGGTGTTTCCATACATCGTACGGATTGTGTTAATATGCTTCATATGCCGGAGCATGAGAGAAATCGTCTGATTGAGGCAGAGTGGAATCAAGAAGCTTCTGCTCAGGGCAATGAGGTTTATCCGGTAGAAATTGTTATTTATTCTTTTAACAGAAGCGGTGTTTTATTTGATATATCAAAGATTTTTACAGAAAACAAAATTGACGTAAAGTCAATGGATGTCAGGGTTTCAAAGCAGGATAAGGCAACGATTGTTGTTGGGTTTGAAACTCATGGGGTAGAACAGTTGAACCGTCTTGTAAAAAAAATCCGGGCGGTGGAAAGTATAATTGATATTGAGCGGCGAAGTAATGGGTAAGCTTGGATACAGTCTTAGTGAATATTGCTTCGGTATGGAGGATTAAAATGAACTGTAATGGTATTGTAATTGATTATGTTGTTGTGGGACCTGTACAGACGAACTGCTATATTGTATATCCGCAAAACAGCATGGAATGTATTATAATAGATCCCGGTGCGGATGCAGAGGGAGTTGTTTCGCTTCTAAGAGAGAAGGGTCTGACTGCCAAAGGAATTTTACTTACCCATGGGCATTTTGATCATATACTCGGACTGGAAGAACTGAGAGCGGCGGTTCGGGTTGAGACATATATCGGCGAGGAAGAAAAACAGCTTCTTGAAAGTCCGGATTTGAACTGCTCTATGATGGGTGCAGGAGTTGCGGCAAGCTGTCATGCAGATTGTTATCTAAAGGACGGACAAAGTTTTGAACTGGCAGAGATGAAAATCCAATATTTGCATACACCAGGACATACAAAGGGGAGCGGCTGTTATTATTTTAAAGAATCTGGCTTTGTATTAAGTGGTGACACAATATTTTTTGAGTCGCTGGGCAGAACAGACCTGCCAACCGGAAATGGCAGGATGATTGTAAAATCTGTTGAAGAAAAATTAATGACTTTGCCTGATTCCGTCATGTTGTTTCCCGGACATGGACCGGAAACAACAGTTGGATATGAGAAGAAAAACAATATTTTTCTTCGTTAAGGAGTAGGAGAACTATGATTGAAATAACAATTAGAGATAATGAGTTTTCCTATGATGTAAAAGCTCTTGCTTTGGCTTTTTATCCGGAAGAGGAATGTGAGGTTATTCAGAATCCCAATATAGGAAGTATGGATGGTTATTATATAAGGTGTGTTTTTCATGGAGAGCTTTTTTTTGATGAGTTTTTACCGGCACCATATGATAAAAACCAGGTAAAAAAGGTGATTTATAATTATTTTTCAAAGCGCAGGAATAGGCTTCTTCCATGGGGGATTTTGACAGGA
>CATZVV010000199.1 GCA_958425285.1 uncultured Lachnoclostridium sp.
ACCGATATGGTGTTCTTCCACTTCTATCTTAGCCGGAACAAACTTATAACGCTTTGTCACTACATCTGGAAGCTGTTTCCAGCCGTTTTTGCCGAATTCCCTGATCAGGTCCTGCTCCGTCATGTAGTGAGGGATCACATGGGTAGTAAGCCCAGACAGGTCATCTTCCTTTTTACCTGTGGTTTTTTTGCCCTTGGTCTTTGGCTGCTCCAGATCTTTGGGTTCCGGTGCGTCCAGATCACTTACTGCTTCCGCTTCATTAAAGAAGATGATCTCTCCATCGGCTTCCATGAAACAGATCTGTCCATGGTCTGTCAGCTTTTCTGATGACCGGCCATAGGGTTCCTGCCTGCTGAGAATAAGCTGCTCCATCATGAGCTGCATCCGGTTATCCATGGTTGTCAGCTTATCCGATAAAGTCTCAGACTGCTCCTGTAAGCCAAGAAACATCGTGATAAGAAGTGACTTATCCATGCGGTTCAATTGTTCTTCTGTATACTTTACTGCCATGATTCCGAACTCCTTTTTACTGAGTTCTATTATAACAGAAATCCTTCTGGTACGCGAATCAGGCCTTGACAGCCATCCGTCATTTTGACGATGGATAACCATTCTAAAAAGCCAATACAGCGTCTTGAATTCCTGGCTTTTTAGAACGGTTATCCACACCACACAGTCATTTGACCGATACCGAAAGCAAAGGCTCACATATCGCATGGCTGTCTGTGGATAACACCATGAAATCCCGCCGTATCGACAGAAGCAGTGGATTCCATGCATTTTTAAAATCTGCGGATTGCATAAAGGTTACATTGCTTTGGGCGGATCAGCCATTTCTGATATCGGATGCTTTGCAATGATTCCCAGCCCCTGCATCAGCATCTGGAACTGATCTTCCGAAATGGTTACTGCTTCCGCTTTGGACCTGGGCCAGTTGAATGCACCATTATCCAGGCGCTTATACATCAGAAGGAAACCATCGCCATCCCATAAAAGCGCTTTGATGCGGTCACAACGTCTTCCACAAAAAAGGAAAAGAGTATTCCTGATATATGGATCCAGCTCAAACTGAAAACGGATGATTCCTGCCAGACCCTCGATTCCACGGCGCAAGTCCGTGTAACCGGTCGCCCAATAGATCTTTTTAAACCCCTTTCCGTCATTAAGCATGAGCTAAAGCCCTCATAAGAGCGTGCAGCAGCTCTGGTGATGTTTCAGGGAAAACATCAATCGTAATCCCATTGTTTCCGCGGATAACAGCCGATGCAGCTGATTTTTCTGTCATTGTCTGTTCCCTTGGTATTGCCGTAGACAAACAGTCGGCCGGAACGGGCAGCTCTACAAAGTCAGGAATCAGGTTGCAATCCCCGTTTTCTTCTGATGAGTAGTTTAGTATTGCCTGGCGGACGCGGCGAAGTCGACTATAGTAGTTAGCTTTTGTAATTCCCTGCTGCCTGCACCAGTCATCCATTGTCAAGCCGACAGGACGGTTTTGACAATCACGGATCTGTTGGCTCCATTGTTTCAAACGAACCGATTCGGCAACTAATCTTGCCTTGGTTTTCATGGCACTAACCTCCCTGTAGCGAGTATAAAAAGTTTAGTACTCAACTTTTTATACTTTAAACTATAGAGTAATTATGCCATGGGATTCAGTTGTGGATAAGGTACTGGCTATTGAGCGTTTACCTACAAAGTATATCTTTTGCCAGATAGTATCCACTTTTGCCAAATAATAAGGGTTTTGCCGGATTGTATCTTTTCTCCAACAAAGCCCTCATTTTCAAACTATCCGGCGCTATCCCCGTCCCCACCAAGAAAGAAACTTATCCATCTCTATTCCTTTAAAAGCACAACACCATTTTCCCCAAATAATTCGGCAACCCCGCCTAGAATCAACCTATCCGCACCAGCAACGCCACTGTTTCGACATGTCTCGAGTGTGTAATAATGATGGTCCGCAGGTATGATTTCCCCTTGGCGGAACTATATATATATCCACCAAAATCGTTGCTGAATACTTTTAGCTCATCTTCTCCGCACTACGAGTTAAATTATATCATAAATTTAAAAAATTGTGAGTATGTCACGGCATTGCCAAGCAAAGAAATAAATTTGTTGATAAGAATATCACCAACAATAAAGCCCTCAACATTTATAATCTGTTAAGAGCTTTATTCTTAGCAATATTTAATTGAAACCCTTAGACATATCAGTTATTTTCAGTTCAAAGTAATTCATCTTTTTTTCATTTCTTCGAACTTACCGTTAGAATTTATGCTCTATATTTCCTCTTCATTCAAATTGTCTTCTTGAACTATTTCGATAGGAGGTAAGGCATCAACATCCTTACGCTCGGCTAATACATTAAATCTTTGAATAAAATTTGCAACAAATTCATCTACTTGCTGCTGATTATTATCACACCAAAATCGAAATAATATAGTTTGATCTCCTAAAATACTTTCAATTTGTTTAAACCACGCCTTATAATCTGATGTTGCATACTGATTACTTCCTAGTGGCCATTCATTAAAACAAATATCATAATTCAAGGCAGAAACACAAGAATAATTTTCTTGAAACTCTGCAAACTTATCATAATCTTTAAGTAAAATAAACAATCCTTTTTCAATAACCAAAGGAAGAAATAGGAAATTTCCCGCCTCGTTAATGACTCGGGCTTTCGAACGAAATTCTGGTTTTGAAGGCACATCTCCATCCAAAACAATTATATTATCCTTAAATTCAGGAACATTCTTTTCATATAATTGTACATAGTTAGTCCAGCCAAGATTAATATCAACAAAATTCATATATAATTCCAAATTTATTCCTAGAGCATTAGCTAAAATATATTGCAAAAATACACTTGCACGCATATCCTCACAGTATACGCTAATTTTATTTCCTCCTAATACCATAAGATTAATATCATTTGTAACAGTATTTAATTCACTGTTAGAGAAAATATTTCTAGGCATAATTGTTCTCTTCCCATCTATATACTTAGGTTCTAGATATACTATGGAACTATCATACGCATATGGTGGAAGATTTATACCCTTTTCCTGATATTCCCTACGTTGATACTTATTAACACTTTTTAGTACAACAGAAGAATGGGTTGTAAAAACAATTTGTATTTTACTTTCTTTCGCTGCATTCCACAAATAGTCAATTAATTTTCTTTGAGAAAATCCATATAACGTTGCATCAAGCTCATCAATCAATAGAATGCCGCCTTTATAATCTCTTTTATGCTCCTCCTGCAAACGTTTAAATGATAGAACCGCTAATATAATTCGCATTATATTACCTTCTCCTGCTGAATTGGTAAAAATATCATGATTTTGGTCACTTATACCAGCAAAGGTTCTTGCAGATGTCCCCTTCTGAATACCTACCGAAACGTCTCCCTCAGTATTATGAATAGAGAGGATTGTTCGATAATTTTTAATACAATATTCTAGTTCTTCTGACGTTAATGTTGAAGCAACTGCTTGTGTTTTTCCTGTTTCTCCTATTGGAAACAATCTACTTAAGCTCAAAAAATATACGGGAAGTTGTATGTATCCCGCACCACTCGCCCTACTTTCTGCATTCCAGAATCTCAATGTAGGTTCTTGATTACGCTGTCTTCGTGCAATACTCTCCACAGAATAATAAGTATTTTCGTATACCCCTCCATGCAGATATAGCTTCCACCTATGCTGTCCGATTTGATCATGCTCTGGTGATATTTTAAATTTTTCTTTAAACTGTGAACGAAAATTATACCCATCAATTGTTTTACACCCATAC
The DNA here is from genome assembly GCA_958425285.1 of uncultured Lachnoclostridium sp. Lineage (GTDB taxonomy): Bacteria > Bacillota > Clostridia > Lachnospirales > Lachnospiraceae > UBA933. Next base: position 3,805 of record CATZVV010000199.1, read on the forward strand.
ATAGGATGTCCTTTTGATATTGTAAATGGCTGTCCTATCATTCCCAATACTGTTGTTTTCTGAGTTGCATTTCGTCCTGCAATTGCTGTTATACGTCTACCAAGGCAAAAAGAGACATCTTCAAATGCCCGAAATTTTTCGATTTCTATACTTTTAATTATCATAATCGGCCTTCCACAATCTGTGACTTTATCTAATATTTTTCTATATAGTTCCTAAATAGAAATTGGTAATGATACAATTTAATTCATAAAAAAATTAGTCAATGCTAATAACCCTTTACGTGGCAAATCAATTAAAGTTTTGGAATCTAGTTGAAATG
>CATZVV010000200.1 GCA_958425285.1 uncultured Lachnoclostridium sp.
GGCACCACGCCAGCATCCGGGGTATCATTTGCAATCTCACCTATACCGGCGTACTTCGCAGCGGCGATAGCCGTTCCCCCGTCCAGCCCCATTTGCAGATTATCCCGCCTGAACTGTTTGAGGCCGCCCAAAAGATACGCACCGCCCGCGCCAACTCCGCCGAACAGGAGCGCACCGTCCCCCTGAACACCAGGGGCAGCGCCCTGCTGGCCGGAAATGTTTTCTGTGGGCATTGTGGCTCCCGGCTGTCCCTGACCACCAGCGGCAAGGCTTATCCCTGCAAGGAAGATCCCAATCGGGTGATGAAGCGTGTGCGGTATGTCTGCTACGGGAAAACCCGCAAGCAGACGGATTGTGACGGACAGACGGGCTACACGGCCCATATCCTTGACGGGATCATTGATAAGCTGGTGCGCCAGATCTTTGAGCGCATGAAAGCAATCCCCAAAAGCGATATAGTCAATATCCGCTACCGGGAAAAGATGGAGGAACGGAAAAGCCTGCTCCATAGCGTCCGGGCGGAATATACCAAGGCCGCTGCTGACCTTGAAACGCTGAAAGGCGAGGTTATCAAGACTATCCGTGGGGAGAGCACCTTTTCCAAGGAGCTGTTAAGCTCTCTGATTGCCGAGGCCGAGGCCAAATGCCAAGAGCTTCAAGAGAACATGGAAACGGCACAGGCGGCTTATGACGAGGGGAAAACGGTGCTTGCTTCGCTGAACGCCCAATATGACGATATAATCTCATGGGCGGAAATGTACGACACGGCCAGTATGGAGGCAAAAAAATGATCGTCAACTGCTTAATCAAGCGGGTGGAGGTCTACCGGGACTACAAGCTGCATATCGACTTTAACGTTGACTTTGAGCAGTTCAGCATGGGCATGGACATCGTTGCCATCGCCGCATAAAACAAAAAACCTCGCTCCTTTTCAGAAGCGAGGAAAAGCTCTTTCCCTTGATATGGTGGAGACAAGCGGGATCGAACCGCTGACCTCTTGAATGCCATTCAAGCGCTCTCCTGAGTCCATCGGTTACGCGCCCCTATGTGTACGACTGGAGATGCGTTTCAGTATACGTGGAAAATAAACACTTTAATTTGGTATATAGGGCGTAAATTCCGACCATTGTTATTAGTGCATTGTTATGATATACTAATCAAGAGAAAATGTGAGGTAAAAAATTCATGAACGGATATAGCACAAATAGGGGTCAATGCATTGTAGGCGATTCTCTTGAACTTCTCAGAACCTTGGAAGATGGCAGTGTAAACTTGGTAGTAACATCACCACCGTTTGCACTTTTACGTCAAAAAAGTTACGGGAACTTAGAGCAAGAAGAATATATTTCGTGGCTTTGTTCCTTTGGGAAACTTGTCTTTGATAAATTATCGGATGACGGTAGTTTTGTTATTGATTTAGGTGCTGCGTATAACCGTGGAAGTCCTACCTATAGCTTATACCAGTTTAAAGTATTAATAAAAATGTGCGAAGAAATTGGTTTTCATTTAGCACAACCTTTTTACTGGCATAATACCTCAGCTTTACCCGCTCCGATTGAGTGGGTCAATAAGCGCAAATTAAGAGCAAAAAATAGTGTTAATACGGTATGGTGGCTTTCTAAAACAGAATGGCCTAAATCAAATATAAAAAATGTACTTACACCGTATTCTTCCAGAATGCAACACTTAATTAATAAACCGGAGGACTTTGTAAAAGAAGAAGGAATTAAGCGACCTTCAGGCCATGTTATGGGCAAAGCATCGTGGACGAGAGATAACGATGGGGCAATACCCCCAAATCTATTGCAATATCCTAATAGTGACTCTAACAGTCAATATTTGCGATATTGTAAGCTGCTTTCGATTAAAGGGCACCCTGCAAGATTTCCTTCTGCCCTGCCAGACTTCTTTATTAAATTTTTAACCGATAAAAATGATTTGGTGTTAGACATTTTCGGCGGTTCTAATACTACAGGATATGTTGCAGAGAAACTTGATCGCCGTTGGCTGTGCTTTGAACTTTGTCAAGAATTCGTCGCAGCATCTACTTTTCGATTTGTCGAAAGTAAAGACCAGGCTCGAGATAGCTATGATTCAATTATGGCTGGGGAATTTATTACAATTGAGCGGAAAGCCGAAATAGAACAATTATCTTTATAAGAAAGAGCAAGGGGCACCAGCGAGCGGTGCCCCTTGCTTATAGTTTAAATATTTATTAAATCAGGATCAATGGGGTGCTGAGGATTAATCGGATAAACTTTTAGTCCATTTTCACGGACAAATTTGACTGGAATTTTCGGATTATTTATATGTGAGCGTCCATCATCTAGTTGATCTTCCCAATGCCTAAATATGGGCTCCAACTGTTCAGGTCGCATTACATAAATCTCTTTTAAAACAATACCTTCATATATTGAAAACGTCCATGGAACTTTGCGATATTTTGCAATAATATCATGGTTTGTATGGTGATTTGTACTAAACCCAGATGTCAATAAAATATTAACAGATTTCATCTCCCATTCGGTTCCAGAATTAGAAATACTATCATTGCCTTCTCGCCCTGGGAGAAAATCCATATTTAAGTATACAAGCTGCTGCATAACTTTAAGTCCATTATCTTGAAGCATATCTTGTATACCATATTCTTTACACATATCAGCTAACTCATGCAGATTTTCCCACAAATTTTCTAAACGTGCAATTTTAGCTTTGTGTTCGTCACTGTAAAATTCCATTTTAAAACTTCCCCTTAATTCATTTTATTTCTGCCTTTTAATAAATTCAATTCCTTCTTGCTGTTCTTTGCTCATGAAATTATCATGACAATCCCATAACAAAGCAAGTTTATTTAATGTATCTTTGGCGTCTATATCAAGCATATTTATTAATTCCTCATAGCCATTCCTACCGCTAATACCAATCGAAAATAATATCCAATTCCGTAGTTTTATCTGTCTTTCTGCAATATAATGTTTAACAATTGCCTTTTTATTTACGGCTTGTGCCATGGCTAGGATGTGCGAACAAATAGCATTGTTATGCTCGTCCTCTCCAAATAAAGATAGTAAGTTGGGCGTCATTTCAGGTGAAAAGTATTTTTCAATTTTAGCTATTGCATGATTTGCGAGAATCTCCTCACTCGAAAAGCATTGATTTAGTATTGCAAGCAATGTACAAGTGTCATTTGGTAATGACCAAACAGCAGCAGCACGCACTTCTGGATTATTGGAAGAATTATTAATAACCTCGATAAGCTTCGTAGTTGCTCCTTCAAGATTAAGTTCTCCAAGTATAAGAACATATTCCATTTTTATTTCTTCGCTTGTGCTGGAAAATACAAAGCTATACATATCGTCCCATAAATCAATACCTAACTTTATTAAAGTAGCAAATGCCTCTAATTTAATTCGTGCATCCATCTCTGCTTTTTTTGTTATGCATTGAAGTTCATGAATAGCTAAATTATTTGGCGGTAAAAAACCCAAAGCTTTAATAGCAGTATACTTTGTTTCATTTTCCTCGGATTTCAAATCTTTAATAAAATCATACTGTTCCCCCGTACAATGACAATCGTATGTTGAAGGCACAATTCCAGATACTATTTTTTCTTTTCCAAGAAAATTATCACCCTCATTGACGTAAACATAATGATCACTGGCAATAACTCTTGAGTGTCTTTTTCCTGTCGGTGTCATAAATTTAATACGAGTTCCGTCTTTCCCTTTTTCGATAGCAACTACTTTAAAGTCATAACCTGGAATATAACATTTCCATTCACGATCACGTTCTGCTCCTTCATATACAGATTTTGGGGCACTAAGTTTGGTGAGGCTCTCTTTACTTAGCATATCGCCTACGCTAAAAAGATTTATTGTTCTACTCGCCTCCCAAAGTCCTTCTACATTTCTATGGCATTGAACAAAAGCAACTAAATCTGACTTACGCAATCCCGAATACCAACGCCGATCAAGATTATTCTTAGAATCAGACATTATTATCCCCAATTTTGACTTGGCCCGAGACTCAATACGTTTCCCACAACGTAGACAAAGCAAATCAGGAATACGTAAGCGTTTAATTTTAGTTGACCATATTTTATTACTGGTGCAATAT
>CATZVV010000201.1 GCA_958425285.1 uncultured Lachnoclostridium sp.
CCATTTCCTTGCTGCAGGGTTTGTAAAATCTACGATTGCCATTCCCGACTGCCACATATCCCATTGCCAGACATTTCCGTTTTTATGCCTGAGAAAATAGCCATTTTCCATTCCTTCCTCAAAAGCAGATGAGGCTTGAGCAATGTAGGGATTTATCCATACACAAATATGAAGTCCTCTTTCCTTTAATCGCATAAGCATCCCGGAAGGATCCGGAAAAACACCTTCATCCCATGTAAAATCCGTCCAGTGAAAACCTTTCATCCAAAAACAATCAAAATGGAACACACTTAATGGAATTCCTCGCTTTTTCATTCCATCAATAAAGGATGTGACCGTGTTTTCATCATAATCTGTTGTAAACGAAGTAGACAGCCAAAGTCCAAAACTCCAATCCGGAGGGCAGGCAGGTCTTCCGGTTAATAAAGTATACCTCTGTATCACCTCTTTCATAGATGGTCCATGAAAATAAAAGAAATCCAAAACCTCTCCCGGAACTGAAAAAGCTGCTTTCTTGACTAGCTCACTTCCTATTTCAAAAGAAACTTTTTCAGGATGATTGACAAAAATACCATATCCTCGATTTGAAACAAAAAACGGAACATTTTTATAGGATAATTCTGAGCAGGTCCCTCCATCTTCATTCCACATATCAATTGACTGCCCATTTTTTACAAGTGCTCCAAAACGTTCTCCCAGTCCATATATACACTCCCCAACAGCAAGATGAACCGCACCCCTCATATAAGCCTGCCCATTGTGTTCTTCATACAAAAGCCCCTTATCCTGCGTCTTTATATAACTCAAATCATCCTTCTTTATTTTTGCTGTCACTTTATCGCCATGATAAAATACAAATTCCCCATTCTCAATATCAATCTTTAAACTTGCCTCCCCACTATATATTTCAATCGTATTCGACTTCACCTGAAAGTCTATCTTTCTTCCTTTACACAAAATTGGAAATTCCGGCTTTCTCTTTTTCTCACCTTTGTAATGCACAGCACGAATTCGTAACATCCCTTCTGCCAGTACGCTAACCTCAACTGTCAGCGTTACCCCGCCAAGTGTAGCACCTCGTGATGAAACCTTCCATGTTGGCATAAGAAGTATTAGCTTATTGTCCTCTGCCCTATACTCATAGATCTGCTCGGGACTGTAAACAGATATTCCCTCTGCTGTTTCCCACCGTCCATTAAAAAACTTCATCTCTTCCTCCTCTCTTAATAAAAACACCAGAGCATTTCTAAATCCAATACTCTGGTGTTTTCATTGTCTCCAACGAAATATAATTGTTAAAAATTAAACATTCTTCCTACTTGTCTCACACAACAACCGATTTTGAATTAGCCGGAAACTAATTACACCAACTGCCAGCATAAATACAATAGAAATATATGAAGAAACTGTATCAGGAAGCAAATTATCAATACAGGTTCGAATCAGATTCATTCCCCCATAACAAGTCAGACCACACAATATGGTATTCTTCCAATCCTTTTCAACCACATATTGTCCAAGCAGCATCGCTGTCAACGCAAAAAAAACAACCATAGCTGAACTTGAAACCCCAACTGCCAGAATATCGACCATTGATTGCTGTGTTGCCGGTGCCGCAACCACACCCCGGTTAATTTGAACGGCCTCATACAAAGGAAGCCATGTAACAATAACCGCATTGGTAAAACCATATCCCAATCCGACTGTGGTGCTTCTAAAAAGAGAGTGTTGTTTCTGATTTGTCAGAAAAATCCCCCACACATTCGCTAAAATAGAAAAAAATGCATTGAATATGGATACAAAAAGCAAGTATAAAATATATATATTATCTTTCAATCCGGTCAGGGAAGTGAGATTTCCAATGAGTGCAAGGACTACAATCGGAAATAAAAGTCCTCCCCAAAGATAACCCGTCAACCCATAGCCGATTGCTCCTAACATTCCCGTTTCAATGCTTTTATTTTTGCGCCATAAAAGTACATATATGATACCGGTAACAACTAAACATAAAATAGCTGAAAATATATAAGCTGCCATATTCTGCTGAGGAATCATCTTCTACTCATCTCCTACTTTCAATAATTTATTGATAAGCAGATATCCCTGTTCTGTCAGATTTCCGCTTGCCTTTGCTTCTTTTTCGTTATAATTCCATATTTCATTCTTTGAGTTTGCACTGTCATATAACATATAAGGAACCGGATTGGACGAATGTGTCCGTATTGCTATTGGAGTTGGATGATCCGGCATTACCAGCAATCTGTAATCAACACCGGCAGCATTCATTTTTTCTACTACTCTGGCGATTACCCGCTGATCTAAATATTCAATTGCCTTTATCTTGCGCTCAACACTTCCCTGATGACCCATTTCATCCGGAGCTTCTACATGTATGTAAACAAAATCGAATCCATCTTCTGTCACAGCCTTTACTGCAGCATCGGCCTTTCCCTCATAATTTGTATGAAGCGTTCCGTCAGCGCCTTCTACTTCAATATTCGTCATACCTGCACCGACTGCAATTCCCTTCAGCAAATCAACAGCTGAAATCATAGCTCCTTTTTTCCCGAATTTTCCTTCAAAAGAATCCAGTGCCGGTTTTGTGCCTGCACCCCAGAACCAGATTGAATTTGCCTTATTCAGACCTTTTTCTGCCCGTGCCACATTAATCGGATGCTGATTTAAAATCTCATAACTCTTTTTCATCATTTCCTTCAATTTTTTATCTTCTGGAAGGTATTGACCAATCACCCTGCCCAAAATATCATGAGGCGGCGTCAAGTCTACCACTTTCCCATTCTTCCAGATTGTACAATGGCGATAACTGGTTCCCAAATAATACTGGTAAACATCATCTGCTAACTCAGCCTTTACTGCATCTAATAAAACAGCCGCATCTTCTGTTGAAATCTCGCTACTGCTATGATCAATAATGGTTTTTTCCTCGTATGGCAAATTGTCATCCGAAACAGTTACAATATTGCACCGAATTGCAATATCACCCTCCTGCATTTCCACACCAATACTTAACGCCTCCAATGGAGAACGCCCTGTATAATACTGCTTTGGATTATAGCCCATCACCGCCAGATTCGCTGTGTCACTACCCGGTTTCATTCCTTCCGGAATGGTTGCTGCCAAGCCAATTTCAGACTTTTTGGACAAAGCATCCATACACGGAGTCTTTGCATATTCCAGTGGAGTTTTACCACCCAGTTCCTCAATCGGTTCATCTGCCATTCCATCGCCAAGTACAATAATATATTTCATTTTATTAATTAGGGGAATACCGCAAAAATAGGCATCCCCTTCTCCTTTCCGTGATATAAATCTTAGAACCCTACACGAATACGTGAAATAAAGCTGTCAAAAAGGTTAATCTTTTTCTTAAAATCACCCTCTGTCAGAAGGTTCGTAATAAATGCATATTCTCCGTTTATGCCAGCATCTACTTCCTGCAAATTCCCAAAAATTTCTTTTGCCTTTGTCTTTTCCGTGCCACCGATACGGACAAAGAAACGGTTTTGCATCTCATCTACTGGTGCAAGCTCTAATTTTTCCCCATTCCATGTCATAATAATATTTACGGCACTATGTTTTACAGCATCTACCACATCCGATACAACGGCACTGGCAGTTGGAAGTTTTCCCGCTCCCTTACCATAAAACATAACATCTCCCAGCATATTTCCCTTTACCGAAATACCATTAAAAACATCATTAACACTATACAGCGGATGTGATTCATCAATCATCTGAGGAGCAACCATTGCATACGTTTTATTCCCCAAACGTTTACTTGAACCAAAAATTTTGATTGCTGCATTCAGTTTTTTGGCATACAAAAAATCGGTTGCGGTAATTTTTGTAATTCCCTCAGTATAAATATCCCGATAATCTACTTGTTTCCCATAAGCAAGAGAAGTTAAAATAGCAATTTTCCGACAGGCATCATAACCTTCAACATCTGCCGTTGGATCCTTCTCTGCATAACCAAGTTCCTGAGCTTCCTTCAGTACGTCAGCAAAGTCCGAACCTTCATTGGCCATTTTCGTCAGAATATAATTTGTTGTACCATTGAGAATGCCATGAATCTGTTCAATTTC
>CATZVV010000202.1 GCA_958425285.1 uncultured Lachnoclostridium sp.
AATTTTTAATCAACATGCCAATAGTTCGTTCTGTGATGTCGTCTATCGTAGCCGTAAACGCCCTTCCGGTTTCCGCTGTTGTAACAATGGGGACTGCCGCACCTGCCTGCAGGGTCCCTGTCACAAACCCGTCTTTGGTAATTACCCCTTTCCCTTCTACAATGTCTGCGGCAATTACGTCTGCCTGCGTCTGCGCGGTCTGTCATCCCTCTATGGTAGTATCTACCTCCTCGCTGGTGTATGCTAATAAATACGATTCCGTCGCCAATAGACTACACATGTTCCTTCCACATGACGGAAACGTTTTTCGTTACGCTCGCATTGTCTGCAAGAATAGAATTTTCATTCTTAAGGCGCTCCGTCGCCGACGAAATTGCCTATTCCATCGTTAAAGATGCTTGCTAGCCAAAAGTTGCTGTATCTTGCATGGATACGAAGCCATCTTTTATGAAATTCTCAATAAACGACTGTGTCTGTGAAAAGCTGTAGCCTTGCCTATCCATAGTCATTTGTAGTCCCAACATAGCACTGGACAGGTCAGATGTAACTTTTACAGATTCCCTACCAAAATTAACAACGGTCCCCACGCTGAACGCTACGGCAACTGTATTACTGATACTGGATATGGCAACCTATCATTCGCCTTTAAGCTCAGATAACCCCTTTTTAAAACCGCTGTTTTCTTTTTCTGTTTCTATTATTATTTTTCTGTGTGTAATACTGTCACATCTTAATTTTAAATGTTTATAAGAAAAACTACCTCTTATTGAGTGCTTTTAATTATCTCGTTATTCGTAATGTGTCCACATGCTGTAGATTGCTACTACTTGTTCTTCTTCATACACTTTATACACCAGTCGGTGTTGTGCATTGATTCGGCGAGAATAAAATCCATTTAAATCGCCCACCAGTTTTTCATATGGAGGGGGATTCTGCCATGGATTCTTTTTCATCACACCGACCAGGGACTGTGCTTTCTTGGATAGTCCACTCTGTTTCAGTTTTTGTAAATCTTTTTGCGCGCGTTTTGACAACTTTACTACATACATATTTACCACTCCAGATCATCGGCATTCACCATTTCATCAAGCGGCTGTTCTGCCTCTGATAAAATTGCCTTTGTCAAGCCAGGAACCGATGTAATCTGTAATGTAGCCATTAAGCTATTATATTCCTCTTCGCTCATAATGACGGCGTTCCCTTTTCTGGTATTTACATTGATTACATCATTATAAGTGATCGCTTGGTCGATATATTCAAACAGGTTCTTTCGCAAATTGGTAATGTTTGTATTGGTCATAACAAACTCCTCCTTTTTGCCAGTATATGTACATTATAGCGTACATATACTAAAAAAACAAGAGATTTCTATTTGTTCTTGTCTCTCCTATCCCATACATTTATTTCAACCTATTTGCCCGTAGAAAGAAAGATGCAAACTATGCGTCTGACATCCTTGGAAAATTGCAATTTCAACCCACCTACCCGTAAAGAGCAAGACGCATGTGAGTTTTGGGCGGAAAACGCCGCAGGGATTTCAATCCACTTGCCTGTAAAGAGCAAGACAGCAAATAGTAACAATTCTATGGTGCTACACTTATGCAATACTACTGATTATCTGCCTTTCCCCTCCTTCCACATATGGATATTCAGCGCGATATTACCAATCGCGACATCGATTTCTCCGCGTATTCCGTCAGTTAAATATGTTTGCTTGGACTTCGCACATTTCAATCCTTTTTGTGGCTATACTAATGCCATGATCTATGTGCAGAGTTTTGACTCCACACCATACAGCCACAATGCGATTTCTACACCACTATGGTTATACATACATGAACGTTTCATCATCATAATACTGTCTATATTTTTGTTCAAATTCCGCTTTCAGGTTTAACCCTATCCCATTAAAATCCTAAATAGGCAGGGGGATATAACCATCTTCTCTGACGCTTGTCTGGTGGGAGTAGTCGCAGAAAATCATCTTTCGGTAAGATTGGCTGATCGTTGTAATACATGACTTGAACGGGTATAGAATCCTTCAAGATTTCTTCCATTTCATAGAACCAGTTAATATATGCCTCTGTGAATAAAATTCCTTTTTTATCTGTGAACTTGTGGGCGATCAGCTCACAGGTTTTTTAGTGACTTGGTTATATGACAACATACGTCCGGTAGAATCTTTATAGGTGCTCTCTTGAAAAAAGTCACTGAATCCAAAATTGGATTCAGTGAAAATCGCCCTATAGGAATCCATGTCACGCAATAAATGCCCATGAGTTTTCCCTATCATCTGTGCCGCCTCTCCACTATCGAGCACTAGCGTTGATTCTGACAGATTCCGGATAGTATAGCAAGAGATTACACTATCTGATATAATGGATTCATCAGATGGGTAACCTCTGGTTAATAGTAATAACGTTTATGCTTGGTCGTACGGCGTTATTGCTATTTTTTGTGCTTTTGCATACATCAAATCAATGCCTTGCTTAATTACCTCCGCTTTTGTCAATCCGAAAACCTTGCAAGAGTATCCATTTTACTTTGGTTATTATCAGAAATTCGGATTTCCATACGTGATCGTTTAAGATCAACTGTTAGTCTTCCTGTTCTCGGGGATATTTTCAACTCCCTCTATTTTGTCCGTACTTAAATGATGTATTATGTATGTTTAAAAGTCAAGAGGATTAGGAAAATTTTCTTTTTCTCTTGCAGAATTTTCCGAAAAGCATTATAATATGAACAAATAGTGAACTATCGGGGAGGGAGATTTATGAAGTGTCCAAAATGTGGGGCGGAAACAGAAAACGGAAAATTTTGTTTGAACTGTGGAGCTGCTATCACAACATCGCAAACTGCTAATATTGCAACACCAATTAATAACAACATATCATCCAATCAAATTCAGCAGCAATTAGATATACAACGTGAACAATTGCGTATACAACAAGCTCAACTAAATTTGCAAGTGCAAAACGAGGCAAAAAAAATAATCTGTCCACGATGCCGCAGTAATAATGTAACTGTACAAGCTGTCGCTGAACAAAAAAGCGTGGTTGTTTAATGTCCATCGTATGGATTGTTTTAGCTTGCTGTACATTAGGATTAATTATTTTAATACCTCTTTTGACTCGCAAGGGTAGCAAGACCAAAACATATGCTATTTGTCAATCTTGTGGACATCGATGGAAAGTATAAATAGTCTCCGCGCCCTTCCTATAGGGGCGCGGTTTTTATTCTTCCAATAACTTCTTCAATCGTTCCTGCTCGGCCAATTTCTCCACTATGTATTGCTATTTCAAGTCCACTTGTTGCTTGTGATCCCGGTAAAATTTCTGTTCCCATTTTTCAAGTTTTCCCTGACGAAGCTTATCGTGAATGAAAACCGCCGTAGAAAGTTGTCCTTCTTCTATAGCGTCGGACCACGCGATAAATGTCCACCAGTGACAAAAGGGCAGGGCGCGTACTTCACGCCCCGCCACCTTATTTACATCCGCCACAATCATGTTGTGATCCTGTTCCCAATCAAGAAGTTTTGGCCGCGGGCGGGTGTCCGTCTCTTCTTCACCACAATTGATAAAGCGCATCATCCAAAAAATAGCCTTTTGATAATCCTTTCGCGGCATATCCGCAAACTCTTCATAGAAAAGCGCCATTGCGACGTATAGGCACGTTTGTTCACTCTCTTCCTGATTGCTCAGACAGGTAATACTATCAAGAATATCCCGGTAATCCGCATTGATTTGATACGTCTTACCGCCAATCTCCACAAATTCCGGTAAATCCCACCCGGCCATTTCTTTGCGCGGCGCTGCTCTCGGTTGATCTTTACAGCAGTTGCCACTTTTGCGTTAGCATCGGACTGATGTTGACGAATGCTATCCTCAATGATAGGTTGTAATACGGCAAGTAGATTGGTTACAAAAGGAAGTACCTTTCAGAAAAGAACGTGAACTCATCCTTGTACTCACTCTCAATAGTTTAACTATATCACACTTTAAGTATCAATTACGATCAACTCTTTCAATGCCTTTCCGTGAAGGGAACAAGTCCATTGATAGGTGTAGTTTCATGTGCACGGTTATTTGT
>CATZVV010000203.1 GCA_958425285.1 uncultured Lachnoclostridium sp.
AAGCAAATCATTTTCTGTCACCAGATATGGCAGAGGCAATGAAATGTGCCGAAAAGAATGAGGAAGCACCACTTGGAAAACAGATATTGGAACAGTTGCAAGAGAATTTGAAGATTGCAGGAGAGGATATGATTCCGATTTGCCAGGATACAGGAATGGCGGTAGTGTTTCTTGAGATTGGCCAGGATGTTCATCTTGAAGGAGGAGCATTGGAAGATGCGGTAAATGAAGGCGTACGTCAAGGTTATGTAGAAGGTTATCTTCGTAAATCAGTCGTTGGAGATCCGTTGATCCGTGAGAATACAAAGGATAACACTCCGGCAGTTTTGCATACAAGAATTGTAGATGGAGACCTGGTAAAGATAAAAGTAGCACCGAAAGGTTTCGGAAGCGAGAATATGAGTCGTGTATTTATGCTGAAACCGGCAGAAGGAATTGAAGGTGTAAAAGATGCGGTTCTTACTGCGGTAAAAGATGCCGGACCGAATGCGTGCCCGCCAATGGTGGTTGGTGTTGGAATTGGTGGTACATTTGAAAAATGCGCTTTGATGGCCAAAGAAGCTCTGACACGTGAAGTCGGATCACATTCAGAAATTGAATACGTAAAAGAGTTGGAAGAAGAACTCCTTACAAAAATAAATAGCCTTGGTATCGGACCTGGTGGACTTGGAGGGACAACAACAGCACTTGCGGTGAATATTAATACTTATCCAACACATATCGCGGGACTTCCGGTGGCGGTTAATATTTGCTGTCATGTAAATCGTCATGTGATTCGTACAATTTAATTCAACAGGCTAAGTGAAAGAGGAAAGTGAAATGGACAAGCATATAACAGTACCAATGAAGAAAGAGACCGTGGCAACACTGAAGGCAGGAGATTATGTTTATCTTACAGGAACGGTCTATACAGCAAGAGATGCAGCGCATAAAAGAATGTATGAGATTTTACAGGAAGGCGGGGAACTTCCAATTGATATTCAAGGTCAGGTGATTTATTACATGGGACCATCACCGGCAAGAGAAGGACGCCCAATTGGCTCGGCAGGACCGACGACAGCAAGCAGAATGGATAAATACGCACCTCAGCTCCTGGATCTTGGGCTTGGTGCTATGATAGGAAAAGGAAAAAGAAATCAGGCGGTAATTGATGCAATTGTACGCAATGGTTCAGTATATTTTGCGGCTGTTGGTGGAGCGGGGGCGCTTCTTTCAAAATGTATCACATCTTCAGAAGTGGTAGCGTATGACGATCTTGGAACAGAAGCGATCAGAAAACTGACAGTTGAAAATTTTCCGGTGATTGTAGTAATAGATAAAGATGGGAATAATCTTTATGAAACAGCAATTAAGGATTATTACAGAATGGAGGAGAATGCATGAGAAGAATTCTACTGATGGTATTGCGGAATCTGTTGATCGTGCCGGGGGGATGGATTAAACTCTGCTATCGGGCTTCACATGTGGATAAATATACAGAAGAAGATAATTATGAATTTTTGCGTTGGATTGTTTTTCGTGCAAATAAAGGCGGAAATGTAACAATCGATGTACATGGACAGGAGAATATTCCAAAGCAGGATGGATTTATGTTTTTTCCAAATCATCAAGGTTTGTATGATGTATTGGCAATTGTTGAAGCGTGTACGCACCCTTTTTCTGTTGTAGCTAAAAAAGAAGTGGAAAACGTTCCGTTTTTAAAACAGGTATTTAAAATCATGAAAGCATTTATGATTGATCGTGAGGATGTCCGTCAGGCAATGAAAACTATTACAAGTGTAACAAAAGAAGTTGTATCGGGGAGAAATTATCTTATTTTCCCAGAAGGAACGCGTTCAAAAAATGGGAATAATGTCGGTTCTTTTAAAGGGGGAAGCTTTAAAGCAGCAACCAAAGCAAAGTGCCCGATTATTCCGGTAGCACTTGTTGATTCTTTTAAACCGTTTGATACAAACAGTACCCGACCGGTGACGGTGCAGGTGCATTTTCTGAAACCGATGCTTTATGAAGATTATAAAGATATGAAGACCGTGGAAATTGCTGCTGCAGTAGAACAGCAGATCCAGGAAACAATCAATAAGAACCTGACGAAAGAAAAGGTAGAAGAGAAATGCTAAAGGAATGCTTGGATCAAGTTAGAAAAAAAGCCCCAGTGGTGCATAACATAACAAATTATGTAACAGTGAATGATGTTGCGAATGTGATTCTTGCATGTGGTGGCAGTCCAATTATGTCAGATGAGCCGGAAGATGTAGCGGACATTACATCTATATGTGGAGGGCTGAACATTAATTTGGGAACATTACATAAAACGAGTATTGAGGGAATGCTTAAAGCCGGGCATCGCTCTAATGAACTGGGACATCCGGTATTATTAGATCCGGTGGGAGCAGGAGCAAGCAGGTTCAGGACGGAGACGGCATTAAAATTAATAAAAGAGATAAAGTTTTCTGTGATTCGAGGTAATGTTTCAGAAATTAAGACGCTGGCTTATGGAAGCGGAAGTACAAAAGGCGTAGATGCTGATCTTACAGAAGCCGTTAATGAAAGAAATTTGCAACAGAGCATATCATTTATTAAAGGTTTTGCGAAAAAGAAAGAAGCAATTGTTATAATTACAGGAGCAATAGATCTTGTGACAGATGGTGAGAAATGTTATGTAATTAGAAATGGACGTTCAGAAATGGGAAGAATAACTGGCACGGGATGTCAGTTATCCGGTATTACGACCGCTTTTCTGGCAGCAAATCCGAAAAGAAAACTGGAAGCTGCTGTGGCAGCAGTTTGTATGATGGGCGTTGCCGGTGAAATAGCATGGATGAGAATGCAGGAAGGCGATGGTAACGCTACATATAGAAACAGAATTATTGATGCCATCTATAATATGACAGGAGAAAAACTGGAGAAAGGGGCTAAGTATGAGCTTTACTAAGGAACAATTAAGGGAACAGATGTTGCTGTATGCTGTTACGGACAGACATTGGCTGAATGGGCAGACGCTTTATGAACAGGTTGAGGAAGCGCTGAAAGGTGGCGCTACCTTTATTCAGTTACGTGAAAAAGATTTGACAGAAGAAGAGTTTTTAGAAGAGGCAAAAAAGATACAACAGTTATGCAAAAAATATAGAGTTCCATTCATAATTAATGATAATGTGAAGCTTGCGAAGGAAATTGATGCGGATGGAGTGCATGTTGGGCAAAGTGATATGGAAGCTCTTGATGTAAGAGCGCAGTTGGGAGAAGATAAAATCATAGGCGTCTCTGCACGGACAGTAGAGCAGGCCTTATTAGCTGAAAAGCATGGGGCAGATTATCTGGGAGTTGGAGCGGTGTTTCAAACAGGAACAAAAACAGACGCATGGGAAGTAGAACACAGTGTGTTGAAGGAAATCTGTACTAAAGTTGATATTCCGGTTGTTGCTATAGGAGGAATTACACAAGATAATGTAAAAGAGCTTTCGGGTAGTGGAATTAATGGTGTTGCAGTGATCAGTGCAATCTTTGCCCAAAAGGATATTGAGACAGCAACTGCAAAGCTGAAAAGCTGCGTAGAACAGATAGTTTAAAATTTTGTTAAAAAATGAAAAAAAGTGATTGACAAGATGACAGTGTATTGCTATAATAAATTTCGCACTGTTGGTGCACACAATTGAACAAAGCTATAGATTCTATAGTAGAATTCAGTGTACGGAGAAATACTCAAGAGGCTGAAGAGGCGCCCCTGCTAAGGGTGTAGGTCGGGTGACCGGCGCGAGGGTTCAAATCCCTCTTTCTCCGTTTAACTTAAATCAAAAGAGCGGGATGACAGAAGTTTGGCGACTTCTCCTGATTTTGAAGAAAGTTAAAGATCATGTAAAAAGAAAATAAAAAAACTTCAAAAAAGTTCTTGACTTTCTGAAAAATACATGATAATATAAATGAGCTGATTCGCTGAAATAAAGCGAAGAGGTAAGAAAAATAAAAAACTTCAAAAAAGTTCTTGACAAAGCGAAATGCTTATGATAAAATAAATGAGCTGTCGCAAATGAACAAAGCGAAGTAAGAACCTTGAT
>CATZVV010000204.1 GCA_958425285.1 uncultured Lachnoclostridium sp.
AGCAGTAAATGGCAGTGCATCTGCAGTGAGAAATATTCGTGAACAGTATGCGGCCTCAATGAAGCAGTACCAAACTGAGTTGAAAATATTGAAACTGGAGAAGCAAGAAGCTCAGGAGGATGTTGCTTCTTATGATTTGTTGGCAGAGATTGATGGAATGATTACATATGTTGCGTCCAATATGGAAGGGCAGATAGCAAGTACAGAAGAACCGGCAGTTACAATTACAGGAAATGCAAAAAATCGTTTTGAGGCCAATACCAAGTATGCGGATAAGTTTAAAGATGGTGATAAAGTTCAAATTGATGTGAGCGGAGTGAAGTATGAAATGCAGGTTGAAAAGCCGGCAGGTGGTAGCAAACTGTACTTTTATCCGACAAATAAAAAAGTGGAATTTGAAAATGGCACGAGGGGAGAGGCAGAGTATATTATCAGTCAGAAAAAAGATGTTCTGTATCTGCCAAGTGCAACTGTTTATAAAATGGGTGAGCAGACAATTGTATATGTAGAGGATGAGAATGGTATGAAACAAATCAGAGAAATAGAAACCGGAATTGAAGTGGATCATTTGACAGAGATTGTAAGCGGGCTCTCGGAAGGTGAACAGGTTATTACAAATTAATTGGGGAGCTGTGAAGAAATGAGGAAAAGGTTTATGAAACGGATGGTAGGTATTAGCCTTGTCGCAGTTCTCATATTGGGAGGGTGCGCTGATGCAGAACGAGATGTTCTTGCACCGGAACTTAAAAATCCAGTTGGCGTGGAGATAGATACGGCACAGGTTACAAAGATGGATTTAAGAAACGAAACAATTTATACAGGTCAGATTGTGCCTGAGATTGTTGAAGTGGCATTTGAGATTTCCGGTGATATTGGTGAAATGAAAGTTTCTGTTGGTGAAAAGGTAAAAAAAGGAGATTTACTTGCCACTTTATCAGGTTCGGATGCGAAAGAGACAAGAGAGAATTTGCAGGCGACACTTCAGGCAACAAAGAGCGGATTTGCGGATGAAAATAAAGTGAGTCAGGCAGGTTTGGATAGTCTGAATGAAGAATTAAAGCAATTGAAAAGATCTTACCGTAAGAAGAAAAGTAAGGAATTGAAAAATCAGATTATTACAAAACAATATGACATTCGTATACAGGAAAAAAAGATGGAGCAGGCAAAGGACATACAGAGCCTTGAGATAGAAAAACAAGAGAAAGAGATACAAAAGCTATCTCAGACAACAGGAGAAAAGAAGTTATATGCCCCGATTGATGGGGATGTAATTCATGTGATTGGTGGTTCCGGGCATATGGTTCAGGCGGGTAGTGCGGCAGTGTATCTGGCAGATATGAGTTCAACAAGAGTGAAAACGGAATATATCAGTACAACAATATTGAATAAAGCCAGCAGTTATGTGGCTGTAGTAAATGGAAAGGAATATGAGGTAGAGGCAGAAAAGGTCAAAGTAGATCGCTATGCAATTGAAACGGGTATTGGTATACCGACAGAAACAAATTTTGATTTTAACAGAAAGGATATTTCCCTGCCGGTTGGCGAGTTCGCATTGATACGTTTAAGAAATGATATGACAAAGGATGCTTTAGTGGTTCCGGCAAATGCAGTTCAGAAAGATTCTCAGGGACGTTATGTGTATGTTAAGGAGGGGGGCAGCAAGGTTCGCCGGGAAGTGACAATAGGAACGGCAACCGATGCATATATCCAGTTACTCACGGGTGTAAGGGAAGGAGATGTTGTTTATGTGGAAAGCTAAGCTTACGGTACTGGCACTAACTGTATCCTTTTTGCTTAGCGGATGCAGTGACGGGAAGCAAGCGACATCCGAGGCAATGCTTTATACAGGAGAGATGAAGGAAGAAGAACAGCAGGAAATTGAAACAGTAACGGTAGAAAGGGGTTCCTATATCGAAAATGTGGTGGCGAATGCAAAGCTATACTATTTAAAAGAAGTTTCTGTTTTGGTTGATGTAGAAAATGCGGAGCTTGATGAAATTAAAGTAGAAGTCGGAGATAAGGTAAAAAAAGGAGATATTATTGCTACCTATAAAGTTCATTTAAGTAAGACGAAAATGGAACGTGAAAAATTAGAAATTGACAATGAGCGAAGTAAGTATGATGCAGAGTATAAGGCGAAGCAAAATGAGATTACAGAGTGTAAAAGGCAGCTTAAAAATATGAAAAAAGGTGAGCAGCGCACTCAGATCAAATTACAGCTGAAACAGATGCAGCAGCAATTGGTCCAATTCAAATTGACGGAAAGTTCTATTATTGAAAGAGAGAAAAGTTATCAGCAGACCTTGGCAAACAGTAAGAAAACAAAGCTGGTTTCGAAATATAGCGGAATTGTTTCCAAAGTACAGGATTCAGATGAACTTGGGTTTGAGATGGGCACGGAAGTGGTGACATTGCGAACAGAGGATGATTTTTTAATAGAAGTTGAAGATACGGAAGGTGCCCTTCGGTACAATATGGAAGTGACGGTAGCACTGGGGGGAGACCAGAATGACATACGCCATCGGCTAAAAGGCAAAGTGATTTCATCTGCAAATCTGATTCATTCGGATGATGAATCTTCGGAAGAAGGCGGAAGTACTGTATATGTAAAGATTTCAAAAGAAAACCGGAAGAAGTATGATTTCAGCAAAAATAATATATATGTTGAGTATGAGAAGATGTGTATTGAGAATTGTCTGCTGGTAGATAATGATGCTATTGCAGAAGAAACTGAGGGTGCAGATACAAAGTATTATGTATGGATCGTAAATAATGGAAATTTATATAAGAGGTATATCAAGAAAGCATTTGCTGTAAAGCAGGAGGGGGAAGAGGGAGTTGGAGGAATGTTCACTCCGGATGAGGAAAATAGCGAAAAAACATGGGTATTGCAAGGTGTCGAAGAAGGGCAGCAGCTAGCACTGATTCGCAGCCTGCAACAGTAGGAAAGGTATGGGATAGCGATGTTTAGATTTATGTTACAAAAATTACTCCATAAGAAGTGGATGGTAATTTGTCTGTTGATTGGAAATATTTTGTTGGTTGCAATTGCCTGTAGCAATCCCATGTACCAGAATGCAGCATTACAAAAGACACTGACGTCAAATTTCTCAGATTATATTGCAGATGAAAACATATATCCCGGTCTTTTTACATTAGAAGCCGAAATGCGGAGCGGAAATGCGGAACAGGGAAAAGCGTTTGAAGCAATGCAAAAATTAAGTGGACGCGCAGCAGACGCAGTTGGTTTTGAACAAACAGATCAGGTTACTTTTTACGCACTTACGAAAGTTCGGGCACAATCTTTAATGAACCGTGAGGATAGTCAGCGTGCGAGGACAATTCGTATCTGCGCTCTAACAGGTTTAAAGGATCATGTTAACATGCTTTCGGGGCAAATGTGTGGAAATGCGCCGGATGCAAGCGGTGCGTATGAGGCTGTCATCAGCCAGCGTGCGTTAAGTAAGTTAAATTTGGTAGTGGGAGAAGAAATTGAATTTAGTACTTTTCATGATAGTAAAGGGGAACCGGTCCGGGTTAAAATTACAGGAGTGTTTGAAAATAGTGAGGAAGAAGACCCATATTGGGTAACAAGTCCAAATGATTACTTTATGGAATGTTTTATTGATTCGGAGTTGTTTTGCCAAACATTTATTAATACAAAAAAGCCGGCCTTTTCTGTAACAGCAAACTGGAATCTGTTATTTGATTATAAAACCATTGCTCCGGGTCAGGTAAATCGTATGATTTCGAATACGGAGAAGCTAATTCGTAATTACACAACAAAAGTGACTACCGTTCAACAACCGGGGTATCTTTCTGTTTTGAAATCTTATCAAGTGACTTCGAAAAAAATAACAACGACGTTACTAATTTTGCAAATTCCGGTATTGGCACTTTTACTGGCATTTATCTTTATGATTTCAAGGCAAATGCTTGATTTAGAACAAAATGAGATTGCTATGCTTAAGAGTCGTGGGTCCAGTAAAGGGCAGATTTTAACCATTTATCTCTTG
>CATZVV010000205.1 GCA_958425285.1 uncultured Lachnoclostridium sp.
ATTGTATGTAGAATTAATTAATAATTCCTGCAATAACTTATGTGCCCGGTCACCATCACGCAAGCGCGCCCAGAAGTTAATTTTCCATGCCTTACTCCATCCTGTTCCGCCATCACCTCTGATATTTAAAGTTTTTTTCATTGCTTCCAGATATTTATCATCCTCTTCACTTCTCTTTGCTACAATCTGCCTGCCAGGATGAAGGGCAAATAGCTGGTTTGTATGACGATGTGTCTCACCACTTGAACTCGCATCACCATCCAAATCATTTTCCTGCTCATCTTTCCACTCCAGATACTCTCCTGCCAGACCGATTTTGGGACCAGATAAGCGTTGCTGAGCTTCCTTAATTTCTTGTACTTCACTTGTGTTATATCCCAGTGCTTCACTTGCTTCAATTACATTTTCAAAAAGATCCCAGATGATTCCTTGATCATTTGCCGTTCCTAACGAATAGCTTCCATGCTCCGGAGACCACGAAGGACTAGATACCAATGTATTATCTCTCGTATCTACTACCAGGTTATCTACCCAGAAAAGTGCTGCCTGAAGCATAGTATTATAATTTTCTTTCAAGAAATCCTTGTCTTGATTGTAAGCATAGATTTCCCATAAATCCTGACATAACCAGGCTGCTCCTGTTGGAAAATAGAATGCGCCGGAAGTAGCCGGTGCTGTATTCCCCCAGATATTATTTTCATGGTATGTAGTCCATCCCCGAATCGTATCTGAAGTATTTTTTGACACGCCATTCTTTGTATTATAATGATAACGCTGTGCCGTCTGTGTTCCTCGGGAAACCAAACTATTAATATAACTCACCATTGGCTCATGACATTCACTTAAATTCGTCTGTTCTGCCAGCCAGTAGTTCATCTGCACATTAATATTTGTATGATAATCCGAATCCCAAGGCGGATTTTTTCCGTTTGCCCATATACCCTGCAGGTTTGCCGGCAGAGAGCCCTCTCTGGAAGAAGAAATTAACAAATAACGTCCAAATTGGTAATATAAAGTCTCCAGATAACGATTTTCTGCATCTGTATTTCCATTATTATACTTCTCACGTAATTGATCCGTGGTTTTACTTGGCACGGAAACATTACAAAGATTCAGTTTCACCCTGTTATACAAGCTTTGATAATCCTTCAAGTGAGCAGAATACAAATCATCATATTTTTTAGATGATACTGTTGAAATACGCTGTTTTACTGCATTTAATGGTTCTTCACCTGTAAAATAGTTAAAGCTGTCATCCATACATTGTTTATAATTCGTACCCGCTGTCATATAGATCGTGATAGAATTTGCTCCTATCACCTTGATGCTTTCACCAGATGTCTGCATTGTTCCACCATCCGGCACCACCTTAATCTGTTGTGCAAACTGCAAATGGTTTGTCTCACTATGTTCATCCGGTCTTCCTGTCATGGTAATAGTATCACCAGAAGCAGAAATGCTCTTGTTATTATGCTCTGTGCTGACACTGATTTGCTTGGATACAGAACCACTTTTATCAGCTGTCAGCCGTATAGCCATAAAATTGTTCGGATTGCTTACCCAATACTCCCTTTTATATTTTGTGCCACTCTGTGTATATTCCACTGTCGCTTTTGAATTATCAATATCCAAAATACGCTTGTAGTCTGAATAATCGCCTGTCAGCTCATACCCCTTAAAGGTAAGCTCGGAGAGCTGAAATCCTGCCGAAGCATTTTCAGCACGATTTTTACTGATTTCTAGCTTGATATATTTATAAGAACCCTGCTTTTTCACATTGAAAGTCATATTCTGCTTTCTTTCGGTAAATTCCACGCCTGACTGGCTATCAATTTCCGTAAAGTTTGTTCCATCATTGGAACCCAGCAATTTCCAGTCTTTCGGATCTCTTCCCTCAGAATCATTGCCAGATGTAATGGTATACTGACTGAAATTCAATTGCTTTCCATACTCTGCCATAATCCATACAGGAGTTGGCTGACTGGCACTTGTCCCTGCATTAGAATACCATTTAGTTCCTATATCTCCGTCAAAAATCTTATCCGGCTTTTCTGCCTCGGTTACTGTCACTGCATTAGAAGTCACATTTTGAGGGGCATTCCCTCCCAAATCCTTTACTGTGATGTCACCTAGAGACTGATAGCTGCCAAATTGATCTTTTTGTCCTTTTAGCTGTGCCATCAAATATGCCATAGAATTCGTATCTGTTTCTGAACCATCCCAAGGATAGTTATTTGCCACGACATTTCCGTCAGCATCTTTATAGGCAGACTTATTCTTTGTAAAATCTGTCATAATTCCCTGAAGCTTTTCCCTTGCCTTCTTTAGGTTTTCTTTATTCTCTGTCGCCGTTTTAGAGCTGTTTCCTCCATCCATACCACTGGTTCTGTCCGGGTCCTCCTTCCCAAAGGGAATGCTCATTAACCTGAATACGGTCACTGGACACACCGCCAAATACCATAGCCCCTAAAAATCCATTGCCAAGAGGAGTTGCTTCCTCTTGCCATCCATTGGCCGGTGCCCCATAAATAGCTTGTAATACAGGCTGCTTTTCCTGTACAACATCTGCTGCCGCTGTGACCATATGAGTTTCAGCAGCCGGAGTAACGGATATCAAACCAGCCATTAATGATACACATATGACTAAACATACAAGTTTCCTTTTCATCATTGCCTCCTTAAAGAATTTCTTTTCTGCCAACTGGCAGAATACCTCAGTGTCCATTATCTTTGTTTTGATTGTATCACCATTTCAACTAGACTTTTTTTTGATTTACTATAAATATTTGCTCAATTTTTATGCCATTTATCCTTGTAGCACATTTTTATCCAATTACTGGATTATTTTGTCATATTTGTTCATATTTTATAACAATACTAAAATAGAGCAGTTTAAGGACTTGCTCAGGTCCATCTATTACTTATCATACTCTTAAAAAGGCTATATATTATCTATTACATATTTTTTTGATGGAAACATCGTCTACAAAAAAAGTTACCAGATCCTGTGCTTTTGGACTAGATGTATAAGCCGTTTCAAGAAAAATACGAACATTACTTAAATCCGCATCACCCGGCACTGTATACGTGCCCTCCATGACTGCCCACTGGTCAGTCTCTGTACTTACTGTCGCCATATTTTGTATCACATTATTTCCATAAATAATGCTTATGTGAAATGTTGTTTTTCCCGTTGCCGTTGCATTTTCTGAAGAATTGTATCTTACGGCTGCAGATACTGCATAAGTCTTTCCCTGCTCCAACTTGCCTGTCATATCCTGTACTGCTCCAGAAACAGTACTAGTTCTATTCTTAACCTTTAATGACCGGGCACCGGAATGCAATGTATAATAACCCAGACCAAGTTCTCCGGAAACATACGAATTCCAGGATGCCAAATCACTTTCAAACCCTGGATTTTCTACCAGCTCTACACTCTCTGAATCCATTGATTGTACCGAAACGTCATCAACAAAAAAGGTTACCAAATCCTGTGCCTGCGGACTTGATTTATAAGCGGTTTCCATAAATATCCTCACATTCGACAAATCCGCATCATCCGGCACCGTATACGTTCCTTCCATCGCCGCCCACTGATCTGATTTCGTACTTACTGTCGCCATATTTCTTATGACATTATTTCCATAAATAATACTCATGTGGAAAGTTGTCTCCCCGGTTGCACTAGCATTTTCTGAGGAATTATACCGTACGGATGCAGTTACTTTATAGGTCTTTCCCTTCTCTAACTTTCCTGTTACATTTTGTACTGCTCCGGAAGCAGTTTTCGTTCGATTCTTAATTTTTAAAGACCGTCCCCCTGACTGTACGGTATAGTAACCAAGCCCCAATTCACTTGATTCATGTGAGTCCCAGGATGCTAAATCATTTTCAAAACCTCCATTTGTAATAATTTCACTACTTGAATCTTTAGAAAATTTCCAGTAATCCAATTCAAATAATTTATTACTAGAGC
>CATZVV010000206.1 GCA_958425285.1 uncultured Lachnoclostridium sp.
AAGCTCTCTTGTATATCGTATACTGTCTAATACGTTTCGGGCAAAACGGGTAATCTCTTTAGTTATGATAAGATCAATTTTCCCGGCTTTTGCATCCTGGAGCATTCTCTGGAATTCCTCTCTGTGGGTTACGGTAATACCGGAGATTCCTTCGTCTATATAACCATCCACAAGCGTCCAATTCTTTACGTCTGAAATCAGTTGTTCAAAAAAAGTCCACTGATGCTCAATAGAGGTTTTCTGTTCCTCCTTATCCGTACTGACTCGGGCATAATACGCCACATTCAGTTTCAGATCAAATATATTTTTCTGCCGGGATTTCAGTTCCTCACGTGTTGCATAAATATCCATCTTATTCCTTTCCAATCAACTGATTCGCTGGCAATATTCACCTGAACTGTCCATCTGTTCTCCATTCTTCGCGACTACTGTATTGAATGTACTCAAGGTTATAATGTCTTTCTGGATACTACTATGCAGTTTTTCGGAAATCTGTCCATTATCAAGCATTTTGTCATTAATCATTGTCAGTACAACCTGTTCCAATGTCATAAGCATTCCTCCTGTTCTGTATGTTATAATGTGCAATTTGGCATAGAACTATCCAGCGGTAATATGATGAATTTCATAAAATTATTATAACTGATTCAAAGATAATTGTTTTTGAGACGAAAAAAAAGCAGCTAACCTATTTTTCATAGACTAACTGCTTAAAGTACGTAAAAAACCAGAAAGATCTAACAGTTCAAAAGATTCTTTCCGGTTTTTTACACATATAAAGCGAGGGCATCGCTCAATCATCTAATTTGATGATTTTACGACACCCCCATCCCTTCAGATATATATCAGGAAGACAGTTCTATCTGCTTCATTTCTTCCAGAAAATCACGGATATAGGATACTGCCAAATCAAGGGCCTCCTGTCCAAGTTCTGCGGAAGAATCTTTCGGATCAAAAGGACCGAACCAGCCACTTGGAGCAATTTCTTTGGTATCTCTCACAAGACGGACGATACCTCCCTTGAAATTAACTGCCTGGATATAAGCTGCTTTCATATTCTCAGAAGGATCCTGCGCATTGATAGGCTTGCTGAGCTCCAGATGTACTGATTCCGGAGCAATTGCCATCATAACTGAGGTCTCCAGAACATCACCATGGCCACCATCAAATTTCTTGTCAAGTTGAGCCACCAGACTCCACCAGTCTACACTTGCACATACGCCCCCTTTGTGATATACCTCCAGAGCCGCCCGATCAATGGATGGAGTATTGCCGCCATGGCCATTCAGAACTACAAAACGTTTTGCGCCATGCTGCATCAAAGAGTCCATAATGCCATGCAGAACCATATACAGTCCCTCATAACCAATATTAATACTTCCCTCAAAGCTTAAGTGATAAGGACATACACCGTATGGAACAGTAGGTGCTACGATTACGTTATCTACATCCTCCACATGATCCGCCAGATAGGACGGTACCATAAAGTCCGTTCCCAACGCACCCTGTGTTCCGTGCTGCTCGGTGCTTCCCACCGGAATCACAATAATCGGATCCTTCTCAAAAGCCTCTTTTGCTTGTGCTGTAGTCATTTTTGCAAGATACATTTTAAATACGCCTCCTAACTTTTATACTGTAAAATGACGATCAATAGTCTCCTGCGGCGGAGTTTCTGTAAATTTACTTACTACAATCATTACAATAGAAGCAATGATCGTAGTTGGGAACAGTGCATGGAATCCCATAGCCAACGCCTTGACAGACGGATTCAGTGTAAAGAGCAACAGTGAAATAATACCTACTATAACCGATGCGATTGCTCCCTTCGCTGTTGCTTTCTTCCAGTAAATTCCAAACAGAATCGGCACTACAAAAATTGCCATTCCTGAGAATGCAAACAGGTTAATCTCAAAAATACTGCCTGGCTGAAATACACCAAAGCAAATTACGATGATACCGATGATTACAGTTACTACCTTGGACAACTTCATAACAGTCTCATCTGTAGCATCCTTATTGATAATCTTCTGATAAATATCACGGGTAACAGCACCGGTAGTCGTTACCAGAATACCATCGATTGTGGACATACCTGCTGCCACAATACCTGCGATGAAAATGGAAGCCAGGAAAGGATTCATGCCTCTCTGCAGAATCATAGGAATAATCTGATCTGCCTTCTCAATATTCTGAATGGAAGCAATACCATTTACACCGGCCCACTCAATCAGAGTTGCAGAGAAAAACATACCTGCAGTACCAAGAAGAATTGCTTTGAACATGGTCTTATGATCCTTCATGGCAAAGAACTTGGTAAACAGGTGAGGCTGTCCCATGGTAAAGAACGACCATAGCACAATGTTGGATACATAATAAGTCCAAGGCATATAACCGTTAGCACCCGGGAAGGTCAGATAAGCCTCATTCATACTCTGAAGTGTATGGTTAATGTTAGAGAAACCTCCACCCATTACTACAGATACAATAAATGTAACCACTGCAGTAGCAATCATCAGAGATCCCTGGATAACGTCCGTCATCATGGCACCTTTCATACCACCGCTCATACAGTAGAGAATAACGATAATACCCATTCCCACAACACCTACCCATTCAGGCAGTCCGGTAAATACATGTACAATAACACCTGCTCCGATAATCTGTGCGCCCATCATCGGAACCAGGAAGAAGAGCATCATTACGCCCAAAACACCGCTCATCTTCTTGGAGTGATAACGGTCTGTCAGGTAATCGGCCATAGTCAGGAAACCATATTTATGACCAAGAGTAATCAGCTTACGGCCAATAAGAAGAGCCGGAAGAATCATACAGAACACAGCTCCAGGTACAGAGATAGCCATTCCTGCATAGCCTACGCCATAAATGGTTCCCGGTGTACCAAGAAAGGTTCCCATAGAAAACTGGGTTGAGAAATATGCAATACCACTTACTAATACACCAGCCTTTCCGCTCAATACAAAGAAATCGCCAATGCTATTCGTCTTACGTCCTGCATACCAACCAATAAATGCCATAATTCCAAGATAAAGTACTAACACTGTATAGAAAGGAATTGGTGCTGGCTGAATTACTGCTGCTCCATTCATTTATTTGTCCTCCTCATCATAAGTGTGATATTCTTTTCTCTTCATACACATGCGATAATAAATAATAATCAGCACAAATGTAATGGCAGTGTGAACAATCCATCCGAATATATAGAGTGGAACACCACCAAATGCGGGAATATACGTCTCGCTGTAGAAAAACGGGAACGGAATCATAATTAATACAAACATAATCAGAAAAATAATCAACCATGTCCGTTCGAAGTGTTTCTCAAAAAGTTTCTTCATAGCCTTTTTCCTCCTTTTCTTTCGAAAGAAAATCATGTAATATATACTATGATTTTCTTTCGATTTTTTGTTAAGTATATACTTTACTTTATATTTTCCATTATACATGCTATAATAAATTTGTAAAGTTTTTACTTATATTTTTATGAAAAAAATATAAAACATTGCATGCGCCATGCAAAGAAAGGACATCGTGTAATATCTATGGATATTTTAGAGCATCTTCAAAAACTTTATCCTGCCCTGACAAAAAAGCAGAAAACAATCGCAGATTATCTAATTGCTAATCCGGAGGAAATCAGCTACATTACACTGGCACAGCTAAGCCATCAGACCGGTACCTCCGAGCTGACTTTGCTTCGTTTTTGTCAAAAACTGGGGTGCTCCAACTTTCTGGACTTAAAGGAGCAGTTTCGGGACTATACCCAAAAAATGATTAAGCAGGCCTCCTCTTCTTCCTTTTTTCTGCCAGAGCGTACCTCAGGCGAAGACACCGAGCGGGAACAAATGCTTCATGAAATCTGCAATACAGAGGCCGTAGTTTTCTCTGATTTTATTACCAACATCAATCTGGAATCTGTCATAAAGGCTTCTGATGAAATCCGGAAAAGCACCCGTAT
>CATZVV010000207.1 GCA_958425285.1 uncultured Lachnoclostridium sp.
ATAAATACCAATATTTTTTTACATACTTTCGGATACTTTTCATCTCTGCCTCCATTCTAAAATAAAAAAACCGCAACCACACATAGCAGCCACGGCACTTAAAATAATCTATATAAAATCATCTATGAATAATGATATGTACAGAGGTAAACTATATGTTTATTGATGAATGCATATTTACTTTTTAAATTATGATTCCAAAGTAACTTAAACATACTGCTCACCTCACTTTCTTTTTTATTTCAGTATATACAAATAATATCTTTCATAAACTGTTACATAATACATTACTTTACTTCCAATTTTCTGTCAAGTACTTTTTATCACTACCATTTTCCAGTAAATATGGTGTGTTCGCTCACTAAATAGTATTTCTTCTTTTGGACATACTATTCTTAAAGGTTCACAAATTACCTGATACTCAATTTATGAACCGGGAAACTTGTGCCAAAGCACAGACACTTCAAAATGGAGGTAATTATGATTGAACAGGATACAGTAAAACTATTGCGCGAATGTGACGCAGGAATTAAAATGGGTATATCCTCAATTGACGATGTTCTGAATTACGTGCATAACGAAACATTTCGGAAATATCTAACAGAATGCAAAAATGAGAATCAAAAAATGCAGGAAGAAATACAAACCTTATTGGACAAATATCATGATGAGGGAAAAGAGCCGAATCCCATGGCAAAAAGTATGTCATGGATAAAAACCAACGTAAAGTTAGTTATGAATGAATCTGATAAAACGATTGCCGATTTAATAACGGATGGTTGCAACATGGGCGTAAAATCACTTGCCAGATATTTGAATCAATATGAGTCAGCCGATGAAAAATCCAAAAAGATTGCAAAGATGCTCATAAAGGTTGAAGAACAGCTTGCCGTTAATATCCGGCAGTTTTTATAATTAACTTATACTCTCAAAATTCAAATACCAAAAAGCCCCGATATATGATACAATCGAGGCTTTCCTTATTACTATTTTATGACGTGGGTTAGAGGATTCGAACCCCCGACCTTTTGGTCCGTAGCCAAACGCTCTATCCAGCTGAGCTAAACCCACAAACAACATATAATATAATGCCATATACTTTTCTATTTGTCAACTGTTTTTTTAAAATTTCACCCTTTACTTTACACTGACCTGGTATATCGTGAACAATCATATACTTAATCGTTGGGATTGCGGGAATTGCGAAACAATGGAGCAATCCGGGGTATCTAGTTGGGGGCAAAATACCTTTTGACCCCAACTTCATGACATTGCATTAGAACGCGCCCATAGTGCGCAAACAAAAACAGAATGGAAATTAAGATTCATTTTGACTGATTACTTCATATTCTGTACTGCTGTCTTTTCAATTTCCAATCCCGCTGCATACATTTTCATAAATTCCTCAAATCCAGCTACATCTGCTGCATCTGGCTGAGTTGTACGGCTCTTCTGGCTGGCAAACACCTTGTTCTCCAAAAATTGATCGATACTTTCGTCTGACGCTTTATTATTCATATAGGAAGCAAGTAAGGCAATTCCCCATGCACCACCTTCACCAGCTGTTTCCATTACAGAAACCGGTGCATTCATTGCTGCCGCCATAACTGCTGTACCAACACCCTCTGTTTTGAAGAAACCACCGTGTCCAAGCAGAGCATCAACCTGTACACCTTCTTTTTTCAATAGAATATCCATTCCCGTTTTTAATGCACCAAGTGCTGTAAAAAGATGTGTACGCATAAAGTTAGCAAGATTGAATTTCGCATCTGGTGTTCTTACAAATAAAGGTCTGCCCTCTTCAAAACCAGTAATGTGCTCTCCTGAAAAGTAATTGCATGCCATCAGTCCGCCACAATTCTTATCACCCTCCAATGCCTTACGGAACAATGTCTCATACAAGTTATTCATATCTACAGTCATTCCCATCGTCTCCGCAAATTCTTTCAGCAAATTTACCCATGCATTGATATCAGAAGTACAGTTATTACAGTGAACCATCGCAACCGGGTATCCACTTGGAGTTGTTACCATATCAATTTCTTCATATAATTTTGATAATTTCTTTTCCAAAACAATCATAGCAAATACAGATGTTCCGGCAGATACGTTACCGGTACGTACAGCTACGCTATTTGTTGCAACCATTCCGGTCCCTGCATCACCCTCCGGCGGACAAAATGGAATTCCAGCTTGCAGATTCCCACTTACATCAAGCAGCTTTGCTCCCTCTTGTGTAAGCTTACCAGCCTGATCCCCTGCCAGCAATACCTTCGGAAAAATATCACGCAACTTCCAATCAAAAGCTTCTGCAGCTACTTTTTCATCAAATTTCTGAATCATTTGTTCATCATAATCTTTTATTTCACTGTCAATTGGCATCATACCAGATGCTTCACCAATACCAAGCACCTTCTCACCAGTCAATTTCCAATGAATATAACCAGCTAATGTTGTCTGGAAATGAATCTTTGAAACATGCTCCTCTCCATTTAAAATTGCCTGATACAGGTGTGCAATACTCCAACGCTGAGGAATATTAAATCCAAATAACTCTGTCAACTCCTTAGATGCCTCTGCTGTCATTGTATTTCTCCATGTGCGGAAAGGAACAAGCAATTCATCCTTCTCATCAAATGCCATATATCCATGCATCATTGCTGAAAAACCGATAGCACCAATTTTTGTAAGCGTAACATCATATGTTTCTTTTACATCCTGTGCCAATTTTGTATAACTGTCCTGTACCCCATTCCAAATATCCTCTAGACGATACGTCCAAATTCCATTTTCAAGCCGATTCTCCCAGTCATGACTCCCAGATGCAATTGGAATATTTTTGTCATCCACCAAAACTGCTTTAATACGGGTGGAACCAAGTTCAATTCCCAATGCCGTTTTACCAGATTCAATTATACTTTTCAAATTATCATTTCCCATTTTTTCAACCTCCATATGTATTATTTATAATCATTATATGCATGTACACTCTATACACGCTGTATCTGCCGTCATGCAGCATAAATACACTATTCTCTCCATAAAAAACAACAACTGTATTTATTATACAACATAACGGCAGAAAATAAAAGTAAAATTATATCTCAAAAGAAGCTTTTCTATAAACGCTGTGTTTAATATACCGCCCTATCTGCATCCTTTTTGGTTTGATGAACGGTTCCATGTGGATGATGCGGAGGTGCATATATAGACGAAAGTTTAAGCGCACATCTCCCTGTATTCAGAATATTATGCCATGTACCCGCAGGAACAAAGACAGCGCATCCCCGAAAAAGCTTTTTTCGACAATTCACCTGACCTTTACAGTGTCCCATTTCTACCATACCCTGCCCCTCTTCTACATGTATAAACTGGTCTGTGTCCATATGCACCTCCCAACCAATCTCACCACATGGCGGGATACACATCAGCGTCATTTGTAAATACTCTCCCGTCCAATACGCTGTACGAAAATTCTTATTTTTTTCTGCCTCCTGCTTAATATCCGCCACATGAGGTTCTGCTCCATAATCAAATGCACATGTACATTCTGACTGAAAATTGCTACACGAATCCCTTTGACACGACTGTCTCATAACAAATCGCCCTCATATCATACAATCTTGATTCATGATATGCCGAATAATAGAATATTGTGTTATACAAATAAGAAAAAATAAGACTTTGACTACTTGAGTCAAAGTCTTACTCCTGCTTTTATAAATAATCAAATAACGCAAATTTTCTTATTGCATTACATAACCATAAAAGAGCATCTTTTAATGCCGGCGACCGGAATCGAACCGGTACGGGTATTGCTACCCACAGGATTTTAAGTCCTGGGCGTCTGCCAGTTCCGCCACGCCGGCATAAATAGCGTTGCTGTTAATGGGACCTACAGGGCTCGAACCTGTGACCCTCTGCTTGTAAGGCAGATGCTC
>CATZVV010000208.1 GCA_958425285.1 uncultured Lachnoclostridium sp.
TGTGTGATGTGTCGAATCCAACACAGGTCTCTGAATGCATCTGCCGGATACTGGATGAATTTGGTACAATTCACTGCCTGATAAATAATGCCGGAATTTCTTATACCGGACTTTTAACCGATATGGAACTACAGGAGTGGGAAAATATAATTTCAACAAATCTTTCCTCTTGTTATTATACATGCAAATGCATTATCCCTGAAATGATACATCTGAAACAGGGGACAATTATTAATATTTCATCTGTTTGGGGAGAGCATGGTGGTTCGTGTGAAGTTGCCTATTCTGCCTCCAAAGGAGGCATGAATGCTTTTACAAAAGCTCTCGCAAAGGAACTTGCACCAAGTGGTATTACCGTCAATGCCATTGCTTTTGGCTTCATTGATACAGAAATGAATCATCAATACAGCGACGATGAAAAGCAGGCACTTTTCGAAGAGATTCCTGCCGGCAGACCGGGCTCCACAGACGAAGCTGCGAAAATCGTTTATCAGGTCAGTACATCACCTTCTTATCTGACTGGACAGATTATTACAATGGATGGTGGATGGTTGTAGGATTCAACAGGGGTAGGCGTACTTCCCGATACGATGAAAAAAGCACTCAGGCAATTGCCCGGGTGCTTTTTGGGTGTATCAGAAACTTAGATGTATGCTTCTTAATCGCACCTTTTATTCTACAATATCTTTTACACCTTTTTCTACTCCATTAACACCTTCTTTTACAGCATCTCCCGCTGCATCAACACCCTCTTCTACCGCATCTCCTGCGTCTTTTGCCGCATTTCCATCATTGTTTGTTGTACCATTTGTCGTATTGTTTGTTCCATCATTCAAATTACTATTATCATTTGTTGTATCATTCAAATTACCAGCATCATCTGTCCCATCATTATTCAACGGTTCATCCGTAGCCTGTGGCTGATCTGTAACTGCCGGTGTTGCCGAATTCCCCGGCTCTGTTGCACTATTATTCTTGTCCCCACATCCAGCCAAAAGAAAAATGCTACAAGCCAGTACCAGAGACACACATGTAAATCGTTTCATAGTTTTCCTCCATTTCTACCGCCTTTGCGGCTACATAGTGTAATATCAGTATTCCCTCTATACTATTGTTTATACATTTGTCAACAGAATTTATATTTTTCATATGATACAGTATAACAATACAAGGGAGGCAGCCTATGCAACCCCTTTTATCGATTCAAAATCTCAGTTACTCTTACCATAGCCTATCCGGAGAGACTCTCGCCATCGACAATCTTTCCTTTGATGTGGAAGAAGGCGAATTTCTTGCTATTGTCGGACCAAGCGGCTGCGGAAAATCCACTCTGCTTTCTTTAATTGCCGGACTTTTAAACCCAGATGAAGGACAAATTCTTGTGTCCGGAGTTCCTGCCCAGTCTTCCTCTCTCAACCTTGGTTATATGCTGCAAAAGGATCATCTGCTGGATTGGCGGACAACAAGAGAAAATGCTGCACTTGGACTTGAAATACGCGGCAGTAAAAAGAAACAATATTATATAATGATTAACCAATTACTTGAAAGTTATGGATTGATCTCTTTTGAAAATGCAAAACCCAAAGAACTTTCCGGCGGAATGCGCCAACGTGTTGCTCTCATCAGAACACTTCTCATGGAGCCGGATTTACTACTATTAGATGAACCATTCTCTGCACTTGATTATCAAACCCGCCTTTCCGTTTCTGACGATATTTGGAAAATTATCCGCAAGGAGAAAAAAACAGCAATTCTAATTACTCATGATATTTCTGAAGCTATTAGTATGGCGGACCGCGTTATTATCTTAACCGCACGTCCCTCCAGTGTGCAAAAAATTCTTGATGTACATCTAACATTTGAAGCTGAACATACACCGTTTAAAGCCAGAAGCACCCCGGAATTCCAAACATATTTTAATCAGATTTGGAAGGAGTTGAACCGAAATGAATAAAACTTCTGTTCATACATTAAAAAAAGTAATAAAACAGGGGCTTTCGACAAAACAAGCTGAGTTTCTGCACCACCATATCCGCAGGAAACGAATGATCCGGGCAGTCCAAATTTCCATTTTTATTCTTTTTATTACAGCATGGGAATTAACAATGTATTGGGGTATACTGAATCCATTTATTTTCAGCAGTCCTTCCAGAATGTGCAGGAGCGCAATAAATCTGATTCAAGACGGCTCACTATTTTACCATATCTGGATTACTTTATCAGAAACATTTTTAAGCTTTTTTCTCGTAACTGTACTCGGCATTTCCATCGCCATTCTACTTTGGTGGAATGATATGCTTTACCGGATTTTGGAACCCTATCTAGTCGTTCTGAACAGTCTCCCTAAAACAGCACTTGCACCTGTATTTATCGTATGGTTGGGAAATAATATGAAAACAATTGTTATTGCCGCCATCTCGGTTGCTGTTTTTGGTACTATTATTACACTGCACAATCAATTTCATTCTGTAGAGGATGACAAAATCAAATTGATTCAAACACTCGGCGGAACAAAAAAAGATGTTCTTTTCAAAATCATACTTCCAGGAAACATCCCTGTCATACTTTCTAATATGAAAGTAAATATCGGTCTTTCTCTTGTTGGTGTTATTATTGGTGAATTTCTTGCTTCCAATGCAGGACTTGGATATTTAATTATCTATGGAAGTCAGGTTTTTAAACTTGACTATGTAATGCTATCCATCTGTATTCTCTGCATCGTAGCAACCGGACTCTACAAACTCCTTGCTTTTTTTGAAAAAAAAGCAGCACCACCCAATTAATGGGTGGTGCAAACATTCTCAAGTCAACTGAATTTCAGTAAGAGCATAATGAGATTTTATTAAAAATGGCATTCTCTTGCTATGGAAATCACTCAGAATACGTTCTATAACTGCTTCTGCATTTGTTCGGCTGCAATTACTTAGAAGTACAAGGATTTGTGTATTGCTATACCGGGTACTAATATCATTTCTTCGCAAAGAAGTAAAAATAGACTTTTCCATACTCTTAAGTGCAAATTCCTGGTCTTCCAGCTCCAAATTACTGGCTGTATCCATTGTAATCAGAACAAATACCGAATCTTGTCCCGTTCGCTCCATAGTCCTCGTCAAAAACTGATAAATGCGGTGAAATTCTTTATATCCCACCTGATACGCACCTACTTTCATTTCCTTTTCTGATAAAATGCTCTTAAGCCAGCGTATATCCACATTCTCCTCTATACCCATCCCTTTTAGTTTACCCGTTTCCTGTGCCTGAAAAAAGTGATAATTATTTCTTCCATTTTGCTTTACATAATAAAGTGCTTTGTCTGCCGCTTTATATAGCCTTTGAAAGCTTTTTCCATCTAAGGAACTTCTGGAAATTCCTATTGAAATAGAAGTTTCCTTCATGCTTTTGTTTCCCTTGCACAGTTTTCTATAATCCTCAATAATATTACTTGCTCGATCGCAAATCTCATCATAATCATTTAAACCATAATAGAAAATCAAAAATTCGTCTCCGCCAATGCGGCATACAATATCGTCCTCTCCAGTATGTTTTTTCAGCAGCATGGCTATACTCTTTAGTACGGTATCACCAACAATATGCCCAAAATGATCATTTACTCCCTTAAACTGGTCAATATCCATCATAAACATCGTTCCACCGCCAGGACTCTGATAAAGCACCTTATCAATTTGATTTTCTGTGTAACGACGATTATATAAACCAGTCAGTGAATCTCTCATAGCTTCATTTTTACTCACCCGGTTCTTTTCTTCCAGAACAATCCTCAAAAGCTTTCCGCTATCCTCGACAGCAGTTTTGTCAAAAAGTTTAAACTTAATACCAGCTTCCCCTTCTTCCGGAATTCCTTCTTCCACCAGTTCCAAAAACAAATCCACAAGTTCCGGATCAAACTGAGCTCCTCTATATCTCTTAAAT
>CATZVV010000209.1 GCA_958425285.1 uncultured Lachnoclostridium sp.
TTCAAAAAAGAGTCAGATATCTTTTCCCGGCCGGAACTCTGCCTCCTTCTTTTTTTACTCTCTTGCAAGAGAAAGAAAAAAGACACTGATTCCCATCAGCATCTCCCCGTCATAGCAATCTACGCTCTTCTATTATGCAATGAACACCGTCACCTCCTCTGCAGCACAACCTCATCCAGTCCCAAATTCACATGTTCATTTGCGGTCCCTGAGTCATTTCAGCCTCCTGAAACAGTCCAACATATTGGCTGATTTCAGCCGCCAATATCTGATAATCCTTATGATTCGGCTTATAGACATACCACGCTTTCCCTTTGTTTTCCCAAATATGCGGGACAATACCCTCCTTAAAATTTGGATTGCTGACTGCTTTCTTGCCCCAAATATCCTGGAATTTCAATGCATTGGTATCAATCGTACCTTCCTTTCGGTTAATCATTGTCATAACGATTCCGTTGTATGTTGTAGCAGCGGATCCGAAAAACTCCAGACGCATACGGACATCCTCATTTACCCTCACATAACCACAGCTTCCAATATATGTCGCCTCCTCTCGGTATTGAGTCATATCAAGTATCTTTTTTAACTCTGCCCTTAAAAAATTCATTGTATC
Organism: uncultured Lachnoclostridium sp.; assembly: GCA_958425285.1. Lineage (GTDB taxonomy): Bacteria > Bacillota > Clostridia > Lachnospirales > Lachnospiraceae > UBA933. Next base: position 614 of record CATZVV010000209.1, read on the forward strand.
GCCTCCTTATCTCTAGCTTTACTGTTTTGGCTGTAAGCCCCATTTGTTTCTTAATTAGAAAAGGACACACATCCTTACCATTTTCCACTGCCGTCTTTCTAAATATTACCTGCCTCATTATATGCAAACATAAAAATAAGGGCTATTAAGACAAAAAACGTTTGCTGACAAACGCTTTGCCATAACAGTCCTCTAACTTCTTCCTAACAAAAATGACCAGACAAGTTGAATTACACCCGTGCTGGTCACTTTCATTATGTACGACTATTCTTGATGATCTCATAAATTTATGCAAGCCTATCTATCCTGATTAAACATATTACTTCCAAACCGGTAATTCACCCCAGCCTTTTCCGCCTGACTCATCTGGTCTTTCCGCTTAATATGATAAACTCTGCTTCCTTTTTTGAATTTAGCGCCCGTCTGCTTGAACCAGAAAGGAACATTATGCTCCACACATTGCTGCATGGTATCTAAGATCCATGCATAATCACAAATCCTGGCCTCTGGTCCAGACTCCCCGCCGCAGGTGACCTGTTCAATCAACCCAGTTTCCAGATACCTGCGAATCTCGATCCGTTCCAGTATTGGTTCATGGATCAGCGTCCGATGTCTGATTGGCAGATTCAGAAAAATAGGGAGCCGATAGTCGGCCCTATTCTGATTCTCACAGGTACAGCATATTGTTACATTATCATATCCCTCTCCCCAGTCTTTTGGAAGTCCAATCTGGAATCGGTGGATCCGTTTTGTAATAATCATAAAATGAAGGTCGCCTCTCGCCTGGATCATCTTCCAAGCTTCAGGCCGCCATTCATCCGCTTCTTCCACAAAGAAATCCGAGGTCATGCAAGTGTATACAGATTCCCCGTCCGGTAGTAATTTATACATACCCTTTCGATCTCGTCTAACAGGCAGATCAAAGCTGGATGTTCTGGCTATGATGTTGCTGTATTTCCCAAATTCAGCGTCTCTACGGTATACATAGCAGTTCAGGCACCCGGGACTTATTTTCTTGCAGCCATGCCAGGGGTTCCACGTTGCCATAATACCACCTCCCATGTCTTAAAATCCTTATGGTATATTTCAAAAAGGGGCTGGAGTAATAACATATTTCTTTTCTATAAACTATAATTTGTAGCTTTCCTTACATAGATAAAATATCAATTTTTCTTGTTATCACTGTACGAAAACTGAATTTTCTTATTCGCATAAAATACAATTGACTAAAATTTCAAAGTGCAATTTTATTACTGGATTGATCCAAAGTCTTTTTTTACTCCCTTCTACCTATAGACGTAATCTTTTGCCCTCGCAGAAAGCCAATCGTTTCTCCTTACTGGAGTAGACTTGGTCAGCCAAGATTATCCCAATCAATAATGTTTGATATGCTAACATCACATCTTTCTGATTCATAATTCAGATTAATTACCCGTTTTACTGCTTCAAGCAATTTTCGATAGAGTTCGCAAGTTCCTGTTCATTAACAAGTTCCTCTTTTAAATCTGAGATCAAATCTTTTAGAGCATCCAAAACATCGTCTACTTCATAATCAATGCTATCCTCAATACCATCTGATGCTCCACCATCTTCGTCAAAGTCAAGATAACCAACTGTAAGTTTGACATAGCCTCTTGCAAGTGTTTCTTTATCTGATAAAAGAGAAACTTCTATCTGTTCTTCCGAACCAGCTTCCGGTGTTCCATGAAGTTCATCAAGGGACAAAGTATAAACTCTACAATTTATACCTAAAATGGTTATGTTTTCCCCATACTCAATATAGTCCGGTAGATTTCTCTCCATCCTCTCGGACACCATATCAAATTTACAATCCAACCATTCTCTAATTTCATCCAGTAAATCGTCAATATCTTTTTCAGAAAAATCAATAGGAATACTCTTTTCTGATGAAAGGGCAGTAATAAATGCTTTAGCATCATCCTCTTCCATATCGCTCTTTGCCTGGGCACAAATTTCATCATACAGAATTGATAATTCTTCATAACATGATGAAATATCATTATACTGCTCAAACAATTTAAACATCGCTTGCGCCATACTCGATTCATTCAAGTCATTTTCTAACTTATCACTATATTTTGATAACGGTAAAAATCCCAGTTCTTCCCTATCAGCATCCTCAAGTTCTCTGTACAAAGTTTCTTGCTCATCATCAATTTCAACTCTGCTTTTTCTTGAATCTCCTCCTAATACATTTTTGAAAGGCAACACTCTTATTTCTTCCGTTTTGCTATTAAGTTCAATTCTACAAGCAAATCTTACATTATGCTTTTCAAAAATATGTCTTGTCTCAACACAAACATATTCTTTTTCCTCGTAATCCCAAGAGGCGTTGTCAAAATCTTCAAAATAACAATTCACATCCATATTTCCATGAATCAATAAGGAGGCTGTGATTATATCTCCATCTATATCATCTATTGTATGAAGTCTCATGCCTGATAGATTGCAATGCTCTAAATATGTCTCATCATAATCATGCCCATCCACAATACCATCTTGATCATATGATAATCCATAAACTTCAACACAGCTATCATCAATCATTCTCTTAATTGTCTGGAGAATAGAATCATTATTACCCTTTATTAACTCGAGCGCAGCTGTGTATTCCTCTTCATTTTTGCTCAACGCATTAAAAAGGTCTCCTAAGGAAGAAAAGAACAAGTGGTTTTTACTGTTGGTACACGCTTTTTTGAAACCATTATCCTGGCTAACGATTGCTACAATCTCATTGCTACCGAAGCGTTTTCTAATCTCTTCGGCAATAAATGCATCAGGAAATTCTTTTCTCTTTTTCTCACTATTCTCAAAAGGTGGACGAACAGCAAAATAATCTTCTAGGATTTCTTCAAGGTTTATGCTACCTGTATCAAGTCTTTCAACCTCGCAATCCTCCAAAAATTTTGCGAATACGTCTTTTGCACTTTGATAAATAGTTTTCTTATCAGGGATTTGAACGTATATCCCCATCCCAATATCAACTAAATACTGTTCTGGAAGTATATCCAAATATTCTTTTCTTAACTTTCTTGCTTTTCCACATACGTTGTCAACGCATAGGCATATATGTTTTTCTACTTCGCTTATTACAATATTACTTAGTACGAGCTTAATTTTTCCATTTTGAACATTTTTAACAAGTAAGCTCATCGTACTATCTGTACCAAAGTCGAATTTGTTTGCTTCAAATACATTAGTATCTATTGTAACGTTTAGCGGATACTTTATCATTTTTTTACATATAGTGGCTCAGTTGTCAAGACAAAAATCTAAGATTTTTATAATGAACTGA
>CATZVV010000210.1 GCA_958425285.1 uncultured Lachnoclostridium sp.
TATACAGTATAAGAATGAAAATGGTGAAAATATAATAGATGAGGGAATAGTAAATACAGTTAGTGATGCAAATCTTTGGGTAAAGAAAAGTGATGCTCCAACAGTAGATAAGGTAATTGCTGAAAATGATAAAGGCAATTCTGTAAATGTTGGTGATAAAATCCCTTATACAGTATCAATTAATCCAATTCCTAATTATGGTGGGAATTATCCTAAATTAAATGTTGTGGATACATTAAGTGAAGGTTTAACTTACAATAATGATTTATTGGTAAAAATCGATGATCGGACTTTAAGTGAAGATAAAGACTATACACTTGTCGTAGATAAACAGAAGATTACAGTTGATTTTGTAGTAGATGGTAAATATACTCTTAACGAGTATGTAGGTAAAGAAGTAGTGATTTCTTATTCTGCTACACTGAATGAAAAAGCAAAATTAAACGAAGTAAACAACCACAATGATGTTATACTGAATTATACAAAAGATTCTAAAACACAAGGTAATGATGGGAACGACAAAGATAAAACCTATACATATACTTTTGATATTGACGGTTCAATTACAGGTCAGGTAAGTACAGAAGGTATCGTTACAAAAGTGGGAGAAATTGAAGGTACAACTGGAGAAAAGCTTCCATTGAAAGGTGCAGAATTTACACTGTTTAAAGATTCTGCTTGTCAAGAAGTATATACAAATCCCAATTTTACAACAGGTAAGGTAACATCTGACGAAAAAGGACAGTTACATATTACAGGATTGGGAACGGGAATTTATTATTTGAAAGAGACATTTGCCCCTGATGGTTATTCTTTAAATACTCATGTATTTAAAATTGAGATTGAATCAACTTTTTTTGAAGATGGTAAGCTGAATACCTGGTCAGTGAAAATTGATGGTTCAGCGATAGCTAGTTTTACATTAAATAACGAAAGCATAGTTACAAATGGTGAAGGAAAGGGTAAAATTATAGGCCTTGATATCCAGAATACCAAACTTTCCAGCCTCCCCTCAACAGGTGGAATCGGTACAACAATCTTCACCATCGGCGGATGCCTTATCATGATTGCAGCAGCAGGCCTGTTCTTCGCAAGCCGCAGAAAATCTGCTAAATAATCATTCCTAACAATATGCAGCAAATCTAAGCAACATCTAATGCCGGGGCGGTCGGCCCGCCCCGGCATTTTAGAAAAATACAACAATAAGGAGAGTCCGGATGAAAAAAAGAACACACATAATCATTGTATCCCTTCTGTTTTTAGCCGGTTTGTCCTTGCTGCTGTATCCCTTCGTATCCAATCAATGGAATAACTACAGACAGAGTAAACTGATCAGCAGTTATGAGGAAACGGTAAACGAAAAAAACGCAGCGGGAGAGATAGACTACAAAGTCGAAGAAGACCGGGCGGAAGCCTACAACAATGCTCTTCTTCCCAGTATCCTCCCAGACTCATTTGCCGTAGCAGAAGCTTCCGAGGAAGACGAGGAATATATGTCTTGTCTTAACCTCACAGGTGATGGTATGATGGGATATGTAGAAATCCCTAAAATCAATATCAAAATCCCTGTTTTTCACACTACGGGGGATGAGGTACTTCAAAAGGCAGCAGGCCATCTGGAAGGGAGTTCCCTTCCCATTGGAGGAGAGAGCACACATGCTGTTATCTCTGCTCACAGAGGACTGCCAAGTGCTACTCTGTTCACAGATCTTGACAAGTTAAAGGAAGGCGACCATTTCCTTCTCTATATATTAGATGATATCCTCTGCTATGAAGTGGATAAGATATCGGTAGTAGAACCTGACCAGACAGAAAGCCTTGCAGTGGAGGAAGGAAAAGATTTAGTTACCCTTTTTACTTGTACACCATATGGTGTGAACAGCCAGAGACTTCTTGTCCGTGGACATCGTGTTCCTTATGAGGAGACTGAGATGGAAGAAACACCAACTTCCCTTCTGACCGGTGTAAGTATGCACACAAGCTATTTGTTCTGGGTAATTGTTGGTCTGACAGTGACAGCAGCCTTTGTTATTTTTCTCTATATCCGTGAAAAGAAATTAAGAGCAAAACTTAATGCAAAGGAAGAACAGGAGAATGAGGAGCTGACGGACAAATAAATTATGAAGAGAAAAATTTCAACGATTCTGTTCGCATTATTATTTATGGCAGGGTTCGGTATACTGATCTATCCAACCGTTTCCGATCAATGGAACACATACCGCCAGAGCAAGCTGATAAGCAGCTATGAAGATGTTATCAATGAAATGACACCTGAAGACTTTACAAAAGAATGGGAGGCCGCAAGAGCCTTTGATGAATCCCTGACACAAAACAATCTATATGGCGATGTGTTCGGCGAGGACAAAGAAGAACTGGAAAATACAGAATACTGGAAAGTTCTTAACGTTAACAACGACGGAGTGATGGGATACCTTTCCATCCCCAAGATCAACATAAAAGTTGCTATTTACCATGGCACAGGAGATGACGTTCTCCAGACCGGAGTAGGCCACCTAAACGGAACAAAATTACCGATCGGAGGCGAAAGTACACATAGTGTGCTGGCCGCCCACAGGGGACTTCCAAGTGCCAGATTATTTACCGATATTGACCAGTTAAAACGCGGAGATTTGTTTTACATCCACGTGCTGGACGATACATTAGCCTATGAGGTTGACCAGATCCTCACCATGATAGACAAAGACGACAGGGAAACCCTGGACGGCGCAATGGCGATCGAAGAAGGTCAGGATTATGTAACATTGTTTACTTGCACTCCGTACGGTGTAAACTCCCACAGACTTTTAGTCCGCGGACATCGGGTACCGTATACCGGAGAGGAAGAAATAGAAAGCACACCGGTCCAGTCCATGCTGAAAGCAGTACAGAATTATTATATGCTGTATCTGATACTTGGATTGTCGGTAACATTACTAGTGATACTTTTAATGAGATTCCTGTTTAAACCACGGAAAAAGAACAAAAAGGAATAAGGTGGTCAAAGGGGAATGAGTTTTCAGAGGAGGGTAAAATGTGAAGATGAAAAAGACAATAAAAAAAGGAAGTGCATTGGCTCTGGCTCTGGCATTGATGCTTTCCGCAACCATACTGCCTAAGGTATATGCAGCCTTTGGCATTGATACAGAAAAAAGCTGTTCCCTGACCTTTGAACTGGACGGAACATATCAGGAGCTGAATGGTCTGACCATCCCCATTCATTTATACAGAGTGGCAGATGTAGAGGAAAATGGTGAGTACAAAGTATTAGCCGGATATGAGGATTTGGATCTGGCATCCATAAATGACAAGACAACTGCTGAGGATTGGGAAAAACTTGCAGGAAAAGCATCTGAACTAGTGGAGAAGCTGGCGGCTGATCCGGACGCTGAGGTACAGATGCAAAAACCCGATGGTGGAGACAAATCCACAGGAATTGCAGATAATCTTTCTACAGGCATGTACCTGGTGATCGCAGAGTCGGTGCAGTCGGCAGCGTACACATATGATTTTATACCGTACCTGATTTCTCTGCCGAACAACTATTACGGCCAGACACAGGATGATACCTGGGTATATGATGTGACTACAGGATTAAAACCGTCACAGACACAGAGGTACGGAGATTTAGTTATAGACAAAACACTTACTGCATATAACGCCACATTAGGCGGAGCTGATTTCATTTTCCAGGTGGAGGCAGAAAGAGATTTTGAAGTGGTGTACAGCAATGTGGTATCTATTTCCTTTGATGCACCAGGAACCAAAAGTGTAAAAATTGAGCATATCCCGGCAGGAGCTGCTGTTACAGTAACTGAAGTGTACAGCGGTGCAAGCTATGAATTGACTTCCGACGGGACACAGCAGACAGTGATTGCCGCGGATGACACAGTGGGTGTCTCATTTGAAAACACATATGACCACCGCAAT
>CATZVV010000211.1 GCA_958425285.1 uncultured Lachnoclostridium sp.
TTCCCTCAGTTTCATGAGTGACAGGATTAGTCCAGGTACTTGATTGAATTAAGCTGGAAACTGAATTTCCGCCTAACGTCAACAATGCTAAGGTTAGGATAACTGCAATTCCAAGACTAATAAGTTGCTTATGTGAAATCATTACAACCATAGTGTACAAATTAGATACTGTAATGATGCACACAAAGGCAATCGCAGCATGAAATGCAAATTCAGTTATATTGACTTTACCACTGAATTCTAATCCGGCAATATATGAACTTATGAATACAGATGTTATATCAGCAATAAATAAAACGGCAGCGCATATGCTGCTGACAATTAATTCGACAATGTAAATCTCTTTTCTGGTATATCCTGCGGATATCTTGTTGTTGATTGTCCTGTTTTCAAAATCACTCCCCAAGTGTAGCGGAATCAATACGGCTAATACGATACATATCAGGGCAGAATTTTGTAATAAAAATGTTGTTGTATAGATTTTGAAACCATATCCATTTAATAAGATTCCATAAACATTAACAGCGATCGCAGCGATCACTCCAAGCCATAGAATTGGAGATTTTGCAGCACGCTTCAGTTCCATAGATAAAAGTTTGTTCATAGTTAAGTCTCCCTTCTAATTTTCTATAAGAAATTTTTGAAGTAAAAAGTCTCTAAATCGGTGTCAGCTATTTCTGATGAAGAAAATTCTTGAATCAGAACGCCATTTTTGAGGAAACCATAGTGGTTTGCCACTTTTTGAAGTTCGCTTAAGATATGACTTGAAATCATAATGGTAACCCCATACTTTTCATTTAGCTTTGCAATGATAGCCCTGACATCTTTTATGCCTTCAGGATCAAGTCCGTTAAGAGGCTCATCTAAAATGAGAAATTGTGGATTTCCTACAAGTGCCATTGCTAAAGCCAGACGTTGTCGCATACCTAATGAATAATTCATTACCAGTTTTCGAGTATCCTTCAGATGTACCATTTCTAATAATTCAGCAATTTTAGGTTTTACTTCTTTTGACGGGCAGCCACAAATTTTAAGCTGATACTTCAAATTGCCTTTTGCACTTAAAGTAGGATATAAGGCAGGTGTCTCAATAATGGCACCGATTTTAATATTTTCAGATTTAACAACTGTTCCTGAGGATGGACTTTGCAAATTAGCAAGTATTCTCATTAAAGTTGTCTTGCCTGCTCCATTATTTCCAATCAATCCATAGATAGCACCTTGAGGAATATGAAGGGAAACATTATCTAAAGCGATTGTTTCTTTATAACGTTTACAAAGTTTTTTTGTTCTAACAATATCATTCATAAAATTCATCCTTTCTAAATTTGTACGGCAATTGCAGTTGTTAATGAAAGTATAGGTTGTATGTATGAAATAATAAAGCAAATAGCCTTTTACAGTTGGATTTTAGAAGGATAAGGTCACTTTACATGCATGTAAAACGATAATATCTTGTATAAAATACACGATTATGGCATACTTGAGACAGAACATTATTTATAATGAAAGGTGCGCTAAAATGACAGTTGCAGAGATGATTAAAAAAACTCGGACTGAAGCAAATATGACGCAGGAAGAATATGGAGCAAAATTTGGGGTTTCAAGACAGACAGTTTCCAGTTGGGAAAATGAGAGAAGTTTGCCAGATCTTCAAATGTTGATCGATATTTGTAACACCTATCATGTTTCTTTGGACAAGCTATTAAACGAGGATAAAGAGTTTGTTGAGAAAATAGATTTTTATAAGAAATATAAAAAGGTAATTCGATTAGTCGGCATGTGTCTGTTGGCTGGTTTACTTATATTTGCACTCGTATTTATTAACTGGAAAATTACAGAAAGAAATATGAATCAAGCATTTGAAACAAATGCGGAAAAATTGGGATTCATTAAAGGAGAACTTTATGAATTAGAAAAAGACAATGTTCTGTATCGACTACCAAACCAAAAACTCCCGTTCTTAAAGAAAGACTTTCATGTAAAAAACAGTTATGCCGATTTTATGATTGAAGAAATAGAGATTAGTATTTCTATTTATAATGGCGAGGATTTTACTATTGAATTTAATCATTTTAGAAGCATAAAAGGTTGCTTTGATAAAGATAGCAATATCGAGATCAAGGAAAATACATTGAACGAGAAAGAGAACATTTTTTATAACGAAAATGCTGAAACGATAGAGGATGTGTTGAAGCAGTTATTGGAAATTCATAGAAATGTATATCGGCGTTAGTAAGAGATGGTACATATAAGCATTGCAATAACGCAATTTAACTACCACAATGCACCTGCATTTCTGCAAAACACTTCTATTTCGTCTTTATCGCACATCAGCAAATGCGTAGAGAATCACTTAAGATAGCGACGGATACAGCGGTTACACCTCTGCATCCGTCGCTAAACTTTATCGAAGTAACAGTGACGTACCTTTTTCTCTAATATGCCGGAACTCCATACCCCACGATCTGCCCATAACCTATCGGATAACTCCGTCTGGCCACTTTATCTCCGCTGTTTCCTTCCACTGTATAGATGTTTCCATCCACCACACTTTCCACAATTCCAACATGATCCACACTTCCGTCATTTCCCCAGTCGAAGAAAACAAGATCTCCAGTGGCAGGAACATAGCTTCCATCCATGAACTGCCCCCGGCTCTCAAACCATTCCATACCTGCAGAACATAAAGAGAACTTTGGGATCACTCCCGCCTCAATATATCCGCACTGATCAGCACACCAGCTCACAAAGCAGGCGCACCATTCCTCTCTGCTGGAAAATCCATACCAGCTCCAGTAGGTATCTCCCCCATTGCCTTCCTGCGTCAACGCCACCTGCACAATCGCCTGGCTCCCGGTTCCCGTAGGAATACGTCCAAACACGTAGTATCGCAGCACATGGGATACATACTCCTTATCCCCGTAACTGCTCCAACCGTTCCGCTCCGCCATCATTTCGGAGAATTCCACTGCATTGGCATAGGTGTATCCTCCATAATTCTCTTTCGCCCATGAAATATAGCCGTTCCCATAATTATATCCCTGCAGTGCCAGTTTAATATGATTCATATCCACCGGACTTTCCACGCCTGCCTCCCGCAGACAGGCCGCAAGGTTCTGGATACCAACATCAATGGAATACTCCGGATCTGTGATCCCGTTTGGTGTATTGGGATAACGGGTATTATACCCGCACTCGGACGCCTGCATGGGATCGGTTCCCTGTCCGCCGCTCTCCTGCATCATGACCGCTTTGATCAACTCCACATATTCTTCAATCCCGTGCTGTCTGGCATACTGCCGGATCAATGGTTCATATTCCTCCACCTCAGCGCTGACAGGAGTAACGGTACTGGAGTTACTTCCTCCCACCATGCTGAACAGCGCTCCAAATAGAATGACAATTACAAGGATCAGCACCACGATCCAGCCACCTGCAAGGATAGCAGAGACAAGCGCTTTGGTAGCTGCAATGACGGCCTTCACTGCGGCTGTGACAGCTTTTGCCGCTGCTTTTGCAGCCTTCGCCGCCGCAATCGCCGCCTGTCTTGCGGCAACGGCGGTCCGCTGCGTGGTCAACACCGCAGCCCTTGCTCCCTGTCCTGCTGTTCTGGCAGCCACCTCCGTAGTCCGGACTGCACTGCGCCCGGTCCGTTCCGCTGTCCTGATCGTCCTGCCCGTGCCTTTCACTGCGGCTTTCCCGGAAGTTTTTATAGAAGCATGGGCTGTTTTGATTGTTTTCTCTCCCCGATCAAACGTCTTGACCGTCTGCTTTGGAAGTTCCCGGATCTGCGTTCCTTTCTTTACCGTCTCCCTTCCTCCGGTGGCCTGCCTTCCGGCCGTCCGCCCGGTCTGCGCTCCTGTCCGGTTTTTCATCTGCTCTTTCGGCTGGTAAGTCTTTTCTGTACCGGA
>CATZVV010000212.1 GCA_958425285.1 uncultured Lachnoclostridium sp.
CCGGCAGGGACGGCCCCACCCCGGCGGAGGTGGTGTCCATCCAGAAGCACCGCCGGGACACCGCCCCCTACCCCGTAGACCGCGCGAAGTTTGTGGTGGGGAAGGCGAGGGGTTCTTCATCAAGTTGAAATGGGTGGGAACAGTGTCTGAAGGCCCTGGGAATGACCACTATTTGACTACTACACAAATTCTCCCTAAGCCCCAGTTTTTTATCTGTCTCCCTGTACATATTGCCTTTTTCAATGTTATTATAGACATAAGAAAACCTCCAAAGGAGCTATTCCTTTGGAGGTTTTGGATGAGACGGTTAAAATCGATATTTTATGTTGCAGCGGATCTCTTTCGTATATCTTGACACCACAAATTCAACTTTGATTCAGCATCCGGGTCTACATCCTTCAGATGCGCAAGTAAATGCGGTTTGTTCAAGCGATAGATGAAACAAAGGATATCTTTTGCTGTTCTTTCTTTTTCCTTTTCGGAAATGAGTGTAAAAAAGTTCAAATCATTCATTGACTTCACATACTCTTCTTTGTGGCTCCCGCCATGGAGTACTAAGCGGTACATAAGATTTTTAAAATATACCTTAAACTCTTGGCAGCCAAGAAGAGAAAGAATATCATCGTCGGTTGAAACTTTATCGATTCCTTTTTTAAACTCAAAGGTTGCGAATGCTTCCAATACCTGCCTCATTATGTTTCCAATTACAATAGTTTGGTCTCCAGCTTGTCCTAAACCAAATCTATAAATGGTTTGTATAAGTTCACTGTACTCATGGCGACTCTTGTATTGGAAGTGTATAATTTCTTCATCTCTTAACTCAAATCGATTAAACTTAATTTGTCCCGTATTCCACTGTTGCTTGCACTTCTCTATGATCTCCTCAAGTATCTTATGAACGTCATAAAAGGTCATGAGATCATGTGTCATGACCAAAACTCTTGTTTCAGTGTTTCCCTCAAGGAAAGCACTTAACTCATATTTTAAAAAGGAAAGAATTCCGATCCTATTTTCCATGTCATAGCTGGAAATAGGATCATCAACAATAATTAAGTACTCATCGTTATAAGCATCCTTTTCTTCCTTTCCCTTTAAAATACTTGTGAAGAAATAGCATAGTCCAATGATATTTCTTTCGCCAACAGAAACTTCTCGCGGCTTTACTTTTTGTCCGTGGGACAGTAATCTATACACGCCATCATCATATTCGATTCTTAATCTGTCTTCTTCAAAGAAAATATACTTCATGTAATTATTCATTACATCAATTGCAACAGTAACTGAACTTCTCTGCGCTTCGAGGGCCTGGACCGCTTTTTCTTTCAATAGGTAGTCTGCCTTCAAACTTTCGTAGCGTGCTTTCTCAGTTTTAGATTCTTCACATTGCTTATCATATTGCCTTGCTAAATCTATGATATCATAGTGAGCAATTTCACTATTAATACGAGTTAATTCCTTTAGAAAAGGGTCAGTACTCTTGGCTTTTTTATTATATGCTATCCGTGTGTTCTCCAAATTCGCGAGTGCGGCAGTCAATTGAGAAAGTAAAAAATGTATGGATACGGTCTCTGTGCTAATAGGCTCATATGGATTGTCAATTTTTTGTTGTAGCAAATTATTATTTGATTTTATAGCCTCATCAATTTGCATTATCAATTCTTTGCAAGTAGAAAAGCCATCCAATTTTTCAAAAGGAAAGAGATCTATATACATTTCTCCCCAAATTTTCTCCCTCAATATCTTTCGATGATCCTCGACCGTCTCATTCAAAATTTTTTCTATGCTTTGGATCAAATCATCTTTATATCCTGGAGTCAACTCCTGCAGACAGTAGGGGCATGATTTTGTCTCTGGGCGTTCCAACAATTCTTTTCTTTCGGTAAGAACATGAATGCCTTTTTGCCGAACTAATTTAAGGAGAAATTGTTCTCTTTCTGAAAATTCTGGCCGTTCAATTTTCTGAGACAAAAGTTTTCCTATTTCCAGTTCGTCATATAAATTGTACTTATCCGGGATTTGGGGGACGGGCTGCTCTATAATAGATGCCCCCGCCCTGGCTGCCTCCAAATCTTGCTGCACCCTCTTAAAATCTAAAATCAACTCACTTCTCGGTTTTAACGGTGTGATATTGAGAAATTGTTTGTAGGTATCATCCCTAACTCCCGTATTTTGCCGACCATTCCTAATTTCTTTATCCCGACCAGCCCAACTATCATCTCCCTGGAGTGCCCAACGAAGTTTTAGAAGGTAATATTGCGGACACTTAATGTTTTGCCGGTCATTATACTCACTACATACTCTTGCCTGGGCATCCAATAAGGTTTTTGCTGCATTGCATTCTTCTTTTGCTACTTTAATTTTTTTACTTAAGTCCACTTGTTCTCCAAGCATGACAATGGTTTCCAAGTGGTCTTCCTGCAATTTTACATTCTTATCAACATATTCTTCATCAAAAACGAAAATATCTTTCCTTTCATCCTTCGATAAAATTATAGGATTATGATCCTTATCGAAAATTGTTGCCCGACTGATAGTTGGTAACACTTCGCCTGCAATCTGACGGAATCCACGTGCAATCGTACTTTTACCTGATCCGTTTCTTCCATACAACAATGCACCTTTGATTGTCTTAATTTTCTTTCCATCTATAGGATCAAATAAGTTGAGATCTGTTGGTTTTTTAAAATTTGCACCACATATTTCAATGCCAGATATTTCTTTCAACATTGCTCATCCCTCATTTAATATTATCTCTAAATGCTTTTTAATTATCTCCAGTTCCGTTTTGTAACCTCTGTCTCTTATTGCTGCTGGATATCTCCGCCTCCTGTTAAAGACGGGAACACACAAAAATTGGAACTTGAATTTATATAATGTTATTATATCACAACATTTGCTCCATTTGTACTGTGTGTTTAATGTGTCCTTTCATCTCCTGCACCCGGTCAAACACCTCCGGCTCTATGATCGGGTCATGGGAATTCGCCACCAGGTACATTTCCAACTGCCCACGGTTCTTTTCCTTCGTGCCTGTCAGAAAATCCGGTACGTAGGACTTCTGCATCAAAACCTGGCCCACATACTTCTCATTGCTTAGCATTCGGTCAATGGTGGAGGTGCTCCACTCTGATTTACCAGTCACTGTCTTGATTCCATGTGACTCAAGATACTTCTTGATTTTACGCACTCCACTCCCTTGCACATAGAGTTCAAAAATTATTCTGACGATTTCGGCCTCCTCGGGAACGATCTGCAATACGCCGTCAGACCCCTTGGTATAACCGAGGAATCGGGTGTGGTTTAGGAGTGTCTTGCCGCTCCTCATGCGGTGGCGGATACCAAACTTGATGTTCTCGCTGCGGAAATGGCTCTCCGCCTGATCTAAAGCTGCCAGATGGTCGATGATGCTGTCACTGGCAGTCAATGTGTTGATACCTCCGGTATCGATATACCTTGGCCAGATACAGGTTGGGGCCCATCCCCGCCGCGGCGGCGATGCCGGTGGTCTTCAGAATGTCCAGGATGATGGTACGGGTCAGTTCCCGGGCGGTCATCTTGTAGGTATCCAGATAGTTGGTGATGTCCATGAACACCTCGTCGATGGAGTACCACAGCTACCTGATGGTACAGATCACTGGCCTCCTCATTTTTACTGCCGGCTGGCAAAAGAAAGATGTCGTTTCCCGGTGATACATAGAGGACAGGTTGGGCGTGGAGGAGAATCTCTATTGACATTTGGATTATCGCATTGGTTACTTTTGGAGTTTTCCTTTTCTATGCAGCTATGGGAAATCAATTAAAGGATTTTGTTACAGACAGCAGTATTTCTGTTAACTGTGCGCCCACTTTACTTACTGATTCAATGCCGCTTTCCGCTAATCTTCTGGATGACTCTGCATAAAAACTGTTTTTC
>CATZVV010000213.1 GCA_958425285.1 uncultured Lachnoclostridium sp.
ATAAACTTGGAAGAGCATTATTAATTACTTCTTTAGAGATTTTTGAATAATTTCGATTCTTTCCGTGATAGCAGAGCAGAATATCAGTTAAAGCAAACTGCTTATTATAGGAAACTTCTGATCCAGATAACTGAAACCGAAACTCTGTATCATACCGTAAGTACTTAGGTTTCAATTCGCACCTCCTCTCAAAAGTTCATATATGAAGAAATGAAAAATGAGCATTCTTCAAATTTTGAAGACAGCTCATCGATCAATTCTTTACTTTCAATAAACTGATAAACTGTCTGACTATCAATCTGAATTTCACGGTAATCAAAACCATGCGCCTTCAATTCATCAGCTTTTTCTTTATTTAATACATTGATTAATCTCACGATGACACCTCCTTATACTCGATTAGCAGGATCATTCGTATCATTTTCTCTTGCACGTTCTCCGCTGGTGCTTAAATCTTCGTCATCAATCTGGT
This sequence comes from uncultured Lachnoclostridium sp., assembly GCA_958425285.1. Taxonomy (GTDB): domain Bacteria; phylum Bacillota; class Clostridia; order Lachnospirales; family Lachnospiraceae; genus UBA933. Next base: position 473 of record CATZVV010000213.1, read on the forward strand.
TCCTGCCAGCCGTTCCTTGGTCAGAAGAAGACTCGGTATAGGATGATTTCAAAGGAGTCATTAAGTCAAACACATCACGAAACATCACTTGCTCTATCGAAATATTTCCCATGAAAGATGCCGGGGACATTCCCATCGCAGCAGCAAGCTTTTGTTTATTTGGCATACTTGCTTGAGCAAGTTTTAACTCAGAGTCGATCACTTCTTGCGAATTAAATGTTGTAATATCTAACAGGCGATATATGAACCGATAGTTTTTATCAAGGAAGCCACGAATTTTCATCTGCAATGAAATCCAGTCTTCAACTTTTCTATAGATTCGAAATACATCCCCACTATCATTCGTGATACTCAATTTTAATTCGCTACCAGAAGAAGATCCAGAAAGTAAAGCTTCAGACACACCAGCTTCCGCAAAAGCCCAGGTTGTTGCATCTGACACCTTATCCCGGTCGTCCGAATTCGTAGAGGAGAACTCCACGGAATCCACATCCCCCGGATAAGGAAGAACGCCGATATTGTCCTGAATGACCTGTACCGCAGTCTGGATGAAAGGAGAAAGGACTTTATCATCCATAGTCATCTGTCCATCTTTTGTAGGAACCTTCAATGCCAGCAATTTATAAGCGTCATTAATTGCTTTGGTTTTTGCGAGGTCTTTATATTCATCAATCAGCATGACATCTGCAATCATCGGGAAAAATGGAGGAAATGCATACAGAAAATCGCTGTTATACTTCACACAAAATGAATGTTCAAGCGGAACATCGATTAAATTACTGGGCTGTTCTTTTGCTCCTTCCAACAATTCCTGTAATGATGAAGGAAATTCTTCTACGACAGAAGAGGAAAGTAAAGAGCGATTAATATAGAAACTAAAGATATTCCCATTTACCAATCCTTTTAATTGACAGTAACGAGGATCAAGATAATAGTAAGATACATCCGTTTCGGTTTCATCGACATATGCGAATACAATATCGTTCAACATCATGCGATGAATAATGTCATTGATCTGATTTGACATATTAAATTTGGATGCTTGTGCAGAAAATTTAAAATAGTTCTTTTTGATTTCGGTTTGAAATCTTGGGTCATTCATTTTTTCCATATATTTCACAGACGTGACTTCTGTATCAATATAAAATTGAGCTTTTGCCATATTGCTAAAATAATCAATAAGACGCTTGATATAGCCAGACTTTTGATACATATAGTTCATCAGACGTAAAATATTTTTTCCGTATCGCTCTGGGTATTGACACATCAGCAGGATTTGTTTTCTGGAAAACCCACAAATACGTGTCGGGGTAATTGTGTTTTTCAGTGATAATTCTGAAATTACCAGACGGCGCAGGGAAGCAAAATCCATAGTCGAAGTTTTTGAATGAACAAAATCTTCAAAAGCTTTTTTGTCAGACTGATATAATTCTTCTAACTTTTGTTCAGTAGAGTTTTTCTGCTCCATATTCACCGCCTTTCTACCTATAAATCGATGCAATTGAAGGTCTGCGTGCTAACGATAACGTATGCTTTGGAACTTCAACCTGTTTCTTAGTATAGGAACAAAATTCTACAATATAGTAGATTAAATAGGATAAAGCAGAGAATCTATCCTTATCCATTTTCTTTACAACTCTTTCGATAGAAAGAGAATTATTATTCATATATCTAATCTTTAAATTCGCAATTTCTTCAAACAATAGGTCTGTCTGCACATACGGAAGGATATGCAATGTCGGATCAGATCGGTCTTTTGCAGTAAAATCAGAATCAGATTTCTTTGCTAAAAGTCGAAGACGACCGGAATCTACAATATCAATAAAGTCTGTAATGACTTTACTCTGATTCCCTTGTGCCTTCATATCAAACAAACAAGATTCTGCTTCCTTGATTTCCGGTTCATTGCTTGTATTAACTGTATTCCAGCATCCAAGATAATCACCAGTAACTGGGTCATAAGCATCTTTCAGTAATTCGTCGATTAATCCGGCTCCAAGACCATTACCATCGACGATCACCATTTTGGCATTAAAGTCAATTTTCGTTTTCTTAACTAAACATGCCTGTGCTGTAAAGTTCAAAGTATTTGCGACAGAGATAATATTTGGAATTTCAATCGATTTGATTCTGTTAGATTCACGGTTCCGAATAACACGGCCCACGACAATAGAAGATTGATTATTATTGGTTTTTTGAGAACGAGCCACATCGACTCCGATATAGTTTTCCTCTTCATACTTATTATAATTGACAGCAGGAGAGGTAAGGGTTCTGCAATTCAGCAGCTTATTTACATCTACCAAAGCACCGTCAGAACTTCCAACCCATTTAGATTCATAGTTCTGAGCAAATGCAACAGATGACATTTCCTGTTTCTTTTGGAAGATCTGGCTCTTTGTAGATCCTCGTCCGTAATAGCAAGGAAGCCACCAGCTAGAACCTAAAACTAAGGTGCCTTTCAAATTTATCATGTCTTTACACATCCGAACCGAACGTTCATATTCGTCAGAACCTTTAAATCCGGCTGTCGTAAAGAAATTGATTTGCTGATTTAGTTCTTCTGGGTCAGTAATAGAATATTTTCCAACACAGACACGAGGAACTTCCACGATAGGTTTTAAAGCATCCTGAAAAGTTGCATCATCAATCAAGGCAGACTCTTCGATATTCATCCTTTTTCGACGCTGACCTTTAGAAGATTGAGCATTCGCTAAATTATCTAATGTAGCCCCGTTTACAAACTTAATCGTTGCATCACCTTTGGCAAAACTTGCTTTTGCAATTTCATTCTGCAACATAGGATAGAACCGCATAATTTCTTCATATTTATCTTTTAACAGATCTGCAGCGTTTTCTTTTGTCTGCGCTGTAAGAGAAATTGTGATCTCTGGATAGAAGATACAAACTAAAATGGAAGCTAAAACTTCATCAAATGTTTTCCCGTACAATTATGTTATCCTAAAAGCTTTTTATCTTTTAGTTCTTACAATCACTTGTAAGTTCAGCGTACATTTTCACCCTCGTTTTACGTTAGGCATAATCTGGATGATTCTATAAACCATCGTGCCGGACACTCGTGGGTATATTATATTTATTCAACACCTACGCGTTACGATGATAGACGACCTTGCGAAATCCGCCTACTTATCTCGATATTCTCTTGCCGTATCAAACAAGCAGTTCATCGATATTGCCCGGTTTTACTAGAAAAGTTTCCAATTCTAGGAGGCTACTATTTAACCTCTTGGGAAAACACCATAAAATGATACGAACCGTAGCATTGCACGAAGATAGACCCGCTGATCTGTATGTAAATTAAGTCCTCCCTTTTCTGGTTTGATTAAATCCAGAAACAGATCAGGATACCATCGAGCAAAACTACAGAAATATGTCCAATTTTTTATATTAATGCCAGAACCTAAGGTC
>CATZVV010000214.1 GCA_958425285.1 uncultured Lachnoclostridium sp.
TTTTCTGCAAGCATAGTTGCAATAGTTTGCAACATTTCTTCGCCTAATCCATTGGCAGCTAGCTCATATTCCAACGTCCACTGCTCTGGAATAAATGTTTTAACATTTTGACCATTTGCCTTTTTTTCAATCTCTTGTATATACTTTTCTTTGTCTTTTATTTCAGACTCTACTTTCCATTTTCGATTTTTCTTTGGCCAATTTTCTTTATCCTTATATTTTTCATCAAGACAAATTGCAGGTGCGCATTCTGGCATTACATCTCTATCTGTAATACACGATACAGGAATATTTATTTCATCTCCCTCTTTTCTCTGAAAAATCCTTGCATATCTTCGAAGACCTGTACTTTTAACATCAACAATAGATATTCCATAATCTGTTAAATTTCTGTTCAATAATTGCGCAAGAGTTGGTAATAATAAAGCCTCTCCTGGTCCTTCTACAATGATTACACCTTTAGCAAAAAATAAATTGGCTTTCGTAGCATCCAAATAACGTTCTAAAAATTTATAATCAGAAGAATCCAACATTGTTTCTCCCTCTCTCATCGAAAAAGCTTTCCGATTTTGTATCAAAAGTAAATTATTAAGTTCTACCACTGATGCCAATAAAGGAGAATGCGTTGTCATTATTACTTGTTGATTTTCTCCTTTCTTTTGCATAGACTGTATAAGCTTCAATTGTCTTTGAGCATGTATATGTGCTTCCGGTTCTTCAATTAACATGAATGTACTTAATTCATTATTATCCTGATTCAGTAACATTTCACATGCCATACTCATTAAATTGCTTGTTCCAAGTCCCACATTACCATAATTTGATACTGAATCTTTTTGAATATTCAAATCCAATTTTTCCAACAATGAATATATCTTCTTTTCATCCGTGTTACCATCACCAGCGACTGTAATTTGTGTTTTTACAGCATCATTATTTAGCATTAACTCTGTATTTAAAATATCACCTATTCCCTTATTCACAGCTTTAATCACTTTATGTTCAGCCAGTAACTGATTGGACAAATCAAAAATTCCAGCGAGAGACAATGAAGTTATATCTATTCCTTCTTTATATTCTCGCTCACCTAAATTCAAATCTGGTATACTACTTAATATTTGAGCCAAACGTGATCCTCTTCCCGATCTCATTTGTGCTTGTGCATCTCTCAGTGGCTTTAAATATGTCACTCTTAACAATTCACGTGCTTCTGCTGAAGGTGCTGCTACATCTGCATTTCTTCCGCAATTCACACTTACAAATGTCCTATGTGGATTTACATTAGTCATATACTTTGCTGACCAATTAATTATTAGTATTTCTTCGTCTTTTGTGTACGTTAAACACTCCAAAAAAGCTGCTTTTTCTCTAACTGTTAAGTTTGAAAATGTAATAGTAATATGTATTTCATTATCGGTATTTTCTTGATGATAATCAGATAACTCTACACGCTGCCACGATTGATCTGTTGTTCCTAACACATAACGAATGGCATCGGTAACAGTTGATTTTCCACAATCATTTTCTCCGATAAGTACGGTAACTCCTGGATTAAAATGAAATACGGTCTTCTCTTTAAACGCTCTAAAGTTTTCAATTGAAACTGAAGAAATATACATAAAACACCCTCCACGCTTTATAATTCTTACTTATTTCCCATATTTAACTGGTTCTTCCGCTACCATTTGCGCTTGCTCATCTCTCTCAATTTTCCGGTAATCCACAGTCTTTTTAGAACGCATTTCCCTGTAAATCACTCCCGCCAGTGCACTCATTACAGCATCATACTTACTTTTGTCCTCAAATAGAGAACCATAGCTGTCCTGCGCTTCCATATAACTTTCCATTGCTGCATTTCCAAAAGCAGAAGGAAAAATGCTTTCCGTAAAAATTCTTGGATCTGAAGTACGTGCAGAACTTGCCAGTTTATCATCAGCAATCAGCTTATCGTGTAACGCACCAAGCATCACCCGATCTCCATCTGTAAACTGTCCTTTATACTTCTCGTTAATCTTATCCAAAATTTCATCCAATGTGCTTTTCTGTCGGATTCCCTCCCCTGCTTTTTAGATGGAACATACTGCCCGTCAACTTTTTCCAGTTTTATTGCACCCTCAAAAGTCTTCTGCAATTTATAGTATTCCAATTTCAGCTTTCCATCTAAATCAATCGGTTCTTCCTTTTCTTCCGGCAAGAGTCCAATTAAATAGCTAAGGAAGAGATATTCCTTATGCATATCTGCGTCAAACATACGAACTACTTGTGTTATATAACTATACCATCGTAATAATTTTCTTACCTGTCTTCTGAATTGATACCGTTCTTCTGGGTTTTTCAAATTATATCTGTCTGCTACCGGTTTTAATACACTTGTCATTTTTCCCATTGCAGTTGCATCCTGCTTACCAGGATGATTCCATATATCAATAAATGCCTTGATATCATTCTCATTATAAATTGCATAATCCAGAAGTTCTTTTTCCGTTTGATAAATTAAATCTACGTTTACTTCCCGCTCAAGGCTTGTCTCCTGATAAAATGGCTGAAATGCTTCCAGAATATCTTCTTTTTTATTCGCAAAATCCAACACATATGTATCCACTTTTCCTGGACAGGTTCGGTTTAGACGAGATAATGTCTGCACTGCTTTCACATTTTTCAATTTTTTGTCAACAATCATTGTATGTAACAATGGTTCATCAAAACCAGTCTGATATTTTTCCGCTACTACCAGAACGTTGAAATTATCATGAAATTCTTCTTTTGTCTGACTTTCTGATATATGGCTTCCATCTTTTCTTACATTCAACCCGGATTCTGTATACTCTTCATCTCCATCCTGCACCGTTCCGGAAAATGCAGCCAAAATATCCATATCTACATAATGTTGTTCTCTTATATATCTTTTGATTTCATGGAAATATCGAACTGCTGCCAGTCTCGAGTCTGTGACAACCATCATTTTTCCTTTTCCACCGATTTTTTGTTTCGTAGTCTCTCTGAATGTTTCTACGATAATCTGTGATTTCTGGCTGATATTATATGGATGTAATTTTTCATATTTCTTTATAATTTTTGTTGCTCTGCTTTCTGGAAGCTCTGGATTTTCCGGTGTGTCTTTTGCAATTTTGAAACAGGTACTGTAAGTCATATAATTCTGCAAAACATCCAGAATAAATCCTTCCTCTATTGCCTGTCTCATACTATAAATATGAAATGGATGGAAACTTCCATCTGTCCATTGACTTCCAAACATCTCCAGTGTTGCTGGTTTTGGAGTTGCAGTAAATGCAAAAAAGGATAGATTTGGATGTTTTCCATGTGTCAGCATCTCCTGCACAAGTTTGTCATTTCTATCTATTTCATCTTCTGCTTTTCCTTCTATTTCCGCATATTCTCGCAATGCTGCTTCTGTATCAGCCAACGCCGCTTTCAGTTTCATTGCAGAACTTCCTGTCTGTGAAGAATGAGCTTCATCGACAATAATCGCAAAATTTCTTCCGGCAACCTTATCCACTTCCTGATAAATCACCGGGAATTTCTGCAATGTAGTTACAATAATTCTTGCTCCGTTATTGATGGCGTCTCTTAAATCTTTTGAGTTCTTTTTATCATCAATCGTCTCTACCGCCCCTATCGTGTGATCAAACCCTGAAATGGTTTCCTGTAACTGTTCATCTAACACGGTTCGGTCTGTAACTACAACCACACTGCTGAAAACAGATTCATCATTCGAATCATGTAAGGAAGCCAGTCTATACGCTGTCCAGGCAATAGAATTGGATTTTCCAGAACCTGCACTGTGTTGAATCAGATAATTACGACCTGCGCCTTCTTTTTTCACATCTGCAATTAATTTACGTACAACATCCAATTGATGATATCTTGGGAAAAT
>CATZVV010000215.1 GCA_958425285.1 uncultured Lachnoclostridium sp.
CTTGGACTATGTACATCGAATCCATCCTTAAATCCTCTGACAACTCCATCTACAAAATCTCCAACAGCATTGATTCCTGACTGGAAAAAGTCCTTTATTCCTTTTATAAAGCCCTTAATAAGATTCTTCCCGATTTCATATATTTTCCCAGGAAGTTCTTTGAAAAAATCAACAACCTTTCCTACAATCTTTGGAACTTCTTCAATCACCTTCTGGTACATTTCTCCGCACCATTTGCCTATACTCTTTACAGCACCAATAATAGCACTCCATATTTTTTCCGGTAATTTTTTGAAGAAATTGTACACATTCGTAATTATCTCAGGAATTTTCTGCGACAAGACAGACCAAATATTATTGGCCCATTTCACCACTTTGTCTTTAGCGGATATGATCGCGTCCCATATCTTTCCTGGGAGAGTCTTGAAAAAGTCAACAACCTTTCCTATAACTTTAGGAATCTCTGTTGTAACAGTCTCGTAAAGTTTGACAGCCCACGAAGCCACTTTTCCAATAGCAAAACCTATGGCATAACCAATCTTTCCAGGCAATTCTTTAAAGAAACCTTCTACGCCATTGACAACTTTACTAACTCCAGCCGATGCAGCATCCCATACATTAGATGCCCATTCTACGAATTTATCTTTTGTAGATATGATTTTTTCGTAAATCTTACCTGGCAGTTCTTTGAAAAATTCAGGTAAACTCTTAATCCACGGAACTACAGATTGATTCCACCAATTAGGAAGGGTTTGCGTAAAAAATTCTTTTACTTTATCCCAGTTACATATAACAGCAATAATTCCAGCAATAGCGGCAACTATGGCAATAGTAATTGGTCCCCCCAATGAAGAAATTACATTTGTAAAAGCAGAAATAATTCCTCCGACTTTCGGAAAAACCATACCAATAGCATCAGAAATTCCAGCAAAGCCACCACTTACAATTTCAAATACACCTATAATATTTTTTCCAAAAGAAAATATTTTTCCTCCAAAGCCAACAAGACCTTTTAAAGTCTCTATTATTAACTTCGCACCGCTAATTAGGGATGATGTCTTTATAAAAATATCTATAGACTTAGCAATTGCTCCTAATACTTTAAGAGAGGCAAGCCCTAATGCCAGAACTCCAAGCGCTTCCCCAATCTTTTCAGCCTGTTCCGGGCTTATTTTCTTCAAAGCATCTGCAACTCCTTTTATACCTCCTGGCACAACATTGTTCAGGAAATCAGCGCCAAAATCCATAAGCTTTTCAAAAAAGTTTATCAAGCCCTGCCCAACATTTTTTACAAATGGTGCCAATGCATCCCATAATTCCCGCAATGATTTGTTCAGTTTATCCCAGTCAACCGCATTCACAAACTTTGTCATGATATCGACTAACTGTGGGATTGCATCACTCATTGTCCATACTGCTATAGGTTTTAAAAAACCCTCATAAAAGTCCATGAGAGCATTCCAAGAAAATTTTGCGATACTCTGTAACGATGTATAAAAATCTGCAAGAGATTTTCTTAATCTATTCCAGTCAATTTCATTCAGTAAGGAATTTGTGATATTAAAAAAACGCGGAAGGCCAGCATCATCTGCCAGCATCCACGTTCCGACTGGTTTTAAAAAGTTATTCCAGAAGTCGTATAAGGTAGCACCAGAGAATTTTCCCAACTTTGCAAGCCCATTATCCCATAAATTTGAAATAGCCTTTCTGGTAGGCTCTGCTGTTTTCCATATCTTTTCAAATGCCTTACAGATATTATCCGCATACGCCTGTGCTTTATTTTCTGAGTCCTTTAGAGCTTTATTCCAAACGGATTCATAATCTGCTAATGCCTTTGCGATCTCATCTGACAGATCTATACTACCAGCACCCGATATCCCATCGTCTTTATCTGTTTTTCCACCCGATTCAATATCGTTGCTGCTGTTATCATTCAGTTTATTAAGCTCATCGAAGCTGAGTATGGTGTCTTTAAATTTCTTAGCCTTTTTATTGGCAGAATCAATGGAATCTCCAATATCATCGGTATTATCAGCTACATCCCCGGTGTCATCTACCATATCTCCGATTTCATCCCCGGCTCCGCCATATCCTGTGCTGATTCCATCCATCAGGCCAGACCAGTCAACGCCAAGGAGATTACCAATGAACATAAACATTCGCTGTAAGGCAATCACCACACCATTAATGATTGGTAATGCCTTTGCAACTATAGGCACCAACAGATTTCCGATGACTCTAGCCAAATTTGCTATCTGCTGTTTCAAGATGCGGTATTGATTCGCTACTGAACTAAGAGTATTAGCCATATCCCCCCAGGCAACCTTTGACTGGTCAAGTATCGCTAATAGCCTCAACTGCATTTTGTCAGCCTGAGTCATCTCCTGTAGCGCCGTTTCAATCCCGTATTTATATGCATATGTCTGCAGTGTCGCATTGGTGATATCAATACCGTATTTATACAATGCCCGGGACTGGCCAATAAGACCACTCTGGAAATTTGTCATAACGGTAGACATATCAATATTCTTCAGTGATGACATATCAGCCGCCAGCATCGTAAGGGCCTTTGCTGTATTCACACTGTTCTCACCCATTAACCCGACGGAATTGGTTACCGCAGCTATGTTCGACTGGTAATTCATCAGCTGTTCCGGGTCAAGGGACAGATTCTGTCCACCAGTTATACTGAGTACACCATCATCCCCCACCTTATAACCACTCATTTTCTGCGTCAGATCATTCAGCCTGCCTGCAAAAGATTTCCCATAAGCCTCTGCACTTTCATATCCATATTTCTCCCATTGTCCAGAAAACTCACTGGCTATCTTTGACATAGTGACATTAAAATAGTTGAATGTTTCGATATAATCCATCGACGATTCAACCGCACGCCCAATGGCTTTTAGCCCTCGTATCAAGAAAAAGCAGTTTGCATAAAGGCTACTTAATGAAAAAGAAAAGCTCTTAGTGGACTGTTTTGCTGCTTTAGTCTTGTTCGTAAAGTTTGCCAGTGAATTTGATAAGCTTTGCATCCTGCTTGTAGTATTCGCAGAATTCTTTCCCACAGACTGGACCGCATTAGCCGCTGCCCGTATTCCACTCCCTGAAGATGAGAGCTTTGATAATGCATTCACTAAATTCACTAGATTAGCTGATACTTTTGGAGCTGTTGACAGTGTCTGCATCAGACTCTTTAATCCCTGGGAAAGCGCCGGCATATTATCAATAGCCGTTTTCATGCTTTTGTGACCAAATGTCCGCAGTGTCGATGATATGGCAGATAACTGCCCAGCAATCTCAGGATTAATATTCACGCCATTTATGGTAGCTGCCATACTCTGTATGTTTTTGGCTAGCATGGGCATTGATGCGGCAGCACTTTTGATACCTTTATTCCCCAGCTTTGAAAGGCTTGATAAGGAGGTCACCATAGCCGGGATATCTGCACCTGATATTCCAGATAAGCCCTGCATTCCCCTTGATACTGATAACAGAGCATTCCCTACATTAAACATATTGCCTGTCTTAATGCCGCTCAGTTTTTGAAGATTGTTCACCACCCGGTTCATTTCCGCAGACTTTACTGTTGACATATTTTTGGCGGAAGAGGCTATGCCATTCATTCCGGCGGCAAATTGTTTCATGCCTCCAGAATTAATACTGGAAAGACTCCCTGCCAATTTTCCAAGCTTGGAAATCAGCTCATCTAATTGTCTGTTTGCCTTACTGGCCTGTGTTTCAATCTGTATCTCAAGCCTATCAATTTCGGTTCCCAATTTCTCACCTCTTCCACTAATTATCCATGGTCAGCGATTATCACTCTTTGATAACCGGGCTTTGTGCAAATAGAGCACCTGCTAATATGGCAGACGTTCC
>CATZVV010000216.1 GCA_958425285.1 uncultured Lachnoclostridium sp.
ATATCGGCACTCCGTTGACGGAATACCGATAAAAAAGCTTAACTTAGTGACATTGCATTTGTAATATGCTTACCTAATGATTTAATAACTGTCTCCTGTTGCCCAAGCAGCTTATCAATTACAAGACCTACGAACTGATCGCCTCTCTTAACTACGACTACAAGCAACATTTCCGGATTCTGCTCCTGCGGCTCAATCTCCAAAATATCTGTCAAGCGCACAATCGGAATAACTGTACCGCGCAAATGAATTACTTCCTTACTCTGTACAAATTTTATATCAGAAGCAGAAACATCCTCAATTGTATTAATATTACTCAAAGGAATTGCATATTTTTCTATTCCAACTTCAACCATAAGTGCCTGTATAATAGCCAATGTAAGCGGAAGCTGAATTGTAAATGTACTGCCAACACCTCTTTCCGTCTTTGCTTCAATGTTTCCACCTAAAGCTTCTATTTTTGTCTTAACAACATCTAAGCCAACACCTCTCCCCGAAATATCGGATACCTGATCAGAAGTTGAAAAGCTCGGGCGAAATAATAAATCAATTGCCTCTTTTTCTGTCATAGTCTCTGCCTGCTTTTCAGAAAGCATTCCTCTTTCAATTGCCTTTTTCTTCACTTTTTCTGTATCTATGCCGGCACCGTCATCCCGAACTTCAATAATTACATTATTACCATCCTGATAAGCATCCAAATAGATAGAGCCAACTTCCGGTTTGCCCAGACGAACACGTTCCTCATTAGACTCTAGACCATGATCTGCAGAATTGCGCAGCAAGTGCATGAGCGGATCCCCAATTTCGTCAATAACGGTACGATCCAGTTCCGTTTCTTCACCGCTCATATATAATTCCATTTTCTTATCCAATTTTCTTGTTAAATCCCGAATCATCCGTGGAAAACGATTTACAACTGTCTCTATTGGCACCATTCTCACTTTCATAACAGACTCATGCAGATTTGTGGTAACTCGCTCCAAATACTCAATCTGCTCATTGAATCCTTGACTGTGCTCTTCACTTCCCATTTCGGTTGAACTGACAGAAACCAATCCATTTTTCGCAATAATCAATTCACTAACAAGATTCATTAAGACATCCAGCTTATCAATATCAACACGCACCGAGCGGTTTGCGACAACTTTTGTTGTTTTTGTCTTCTTGGTTGATTCTTTTTTCGTTTCTGCCTCCTCTGAAGACTTCTCTTTAGCCCCCTCCTGAAGTTCCTCTTTCTCATCTTTTGTATAGGTATAATCATCAATATAAACTTCTGCAATCTCTGAAACATTTTCTATCAATGATTTTACATGTTCTTTAGTATCTGTAGTAACAAGAATCCAGCTAAAATCAAAATCAAATTCCTCATCCTCAATCTCCTGCACAGAAGGAACTGACTTAACCAATTCGCCTTTTGCCTCAACCGTCTTAAAGACAAGAAATGCCCGAGCCGCTTTTAAAATACAACTTTCCTGCAAATATACACTAACACCAAAAATATTCTTACCTTCCTGTTTTGCTTCTTCCATTGCCGAAATTTCATAATCCGTCAGAGGAATATGAAGATACTTTCTTTTATCCGACTGTTCCGATACCTCTGCCGCTTTGGTAGGAACTGAACTTTCCTTTTTTACACTCTCTTCCTTTTCGCCCAGCAAATGATTCAAATCATCAATAATATCCTGATTATCCTCTGTACCTTCATTTCCATCTGCCTGAATACATCCTAAGTACCCTTCTAATGCATCCAGTCCGCGAAACAATATATCCACAAGTTTTGCCTGCACTTTCATTTTTCCGTTACGAATTTCCTGAAATGCATTTTCCAAGTCATGTGCCAGACGCTGCATATTCTTGTATCCCATTGTTCCGGCCATTCCCTTTAACGAGTGAGCAGCACGGAAAATTTCATTAATTGTCTCCTCGTTTTCCGGCTCTTTCTCCAAAATTAAAATATGCTCATTCAAACTTTGTAAATGTTCTTTTGTTTCATCAATAAAAATGTCTAAATATTGGCTTGTATCCATTTTTGTCACTCTCCCGCTTTCTTTATAATAGCGCTCGAAATCGATTGAAGCGCCGTTTCTTCTGCCACTAAACCTGCATGCTTTATAGCACGGGGCATCCCATATACTACACTGCTTTCCCTATCCTGAGCAAAAACAGAAATCGTTTTATACTGCTGCAGATAAGCAAGTCCTCTCGTCGCATCATCGCCCATACCAGTGAGTACGGTACAAATAATCTCTTCATAACCAGTATCTGCCAATGACTCGAGCGTAACATCTGCACAGGGGCGCAGTCCATGGCGCGGCTCATCCTTTGTAATCGCAAAAACATGCTCTCTACTGCTTTTTTGCAAAATATAACATTGGTGACCGCCTTTTACAATATACGCAACTCCTTTTTGTAAAACCTCCCCATCTTCCGTCTCCTTTACCTGAATCTTACTCATCTGATTCAGCCTTTCTGCAAGAGAATTTGTAAACCCCTCGGGCATATGTTGAATAACAACAATTGGATATGGGAAACTTGCTGGGAAATATGGAATTACCTGCTGTAATGTTTTAGGTCCGCCTGTAGAAGTGGCAATAAATACCAGTTTTCCTTCGCTGCTTTGTTTTCCTTTCGGAAAAACCAATGTTCTCGTAGGTTTAATTTGTTTTTTGGAAACCTGAAGCTTGTCAAAATTCAGATTTTTATCGACAAGCTGCTCATTTCCTAAAGCTACGTTTACTTTACATAAAAGCTGCTCCTTAAACTCATTTGTCGTAGATCCAATATAATTTTCCGGCTTTTTTACAAAATCAAACGCACCTAATTCCAATGCTTGTATTGTTTCCTTCGTACTTTTACTTGCAATTGAACTGACAACTAATACTTTTGTCCGATTTTCCATCTCAACCAGCTTTTTCATAAAAGCTAAGCCATCCATTTTGGGCATATTAATATCAAGTAAAATCAGATCGTAGACCTTTCCATGAGCTAGATAGGAAATACCTTCCTGACCGTTTGTTGCCTCATCCTCTACACACAAACCATGATCTGATTTAATTATATCAGACATGACCCTTCTCATAAGTGCAGAGTCGTCTATAATAAGAATTTTTTTCTTCGATTTTACACTAGTGTCCAATTCTCAATCCTTTCTCAGCCGCCTGCGCTGCTCCTCAAAGACATATTTTATAATCAATTCCCGTTGAGAATCCTCTACACCAATAAATTCTCCTCTTGTCTCATATGCAATTCGGCTCTCCTCATAATGCTTACTCGCAATGACCCGCACAAGAAGTTTAACAGGTACGATTCCCCGACTCATAGATAACGGCAGATAAACTTCGATTTCATCCAACGGTTTCCATTCCTTCTGGCTGTGAAAACGTATTCCACCACCACTTACATCTGAAACAGTTCCTTCAATCCACTCTTTTTTTATCTTGTTTAACTCCTGAAGACAATTCTGTCTTTCTTCTTCACCAATAAACTGATTTGCATGTAATCGCTTAATCAAAACCTTTTCCAAATCTGTAACAAGCCGATGCTTAATTGGAAATAAACAATCCAAACGATAAAACTTTCTCCGCTGGAACCGAGATAATGTGGTCATAAAAACAACTTCCAGGACATACATATTTCGTTCCAGATACCTCTTCCCAACTTGCGCACGACATTGATACAACCCAGAATTAGTAAAAAAACATAATAAATATTCATCACCTATCTCAAGAGGAATCACTTTATTTTCGAAAATAGGCATCGCAATTTTCGCATTCCTTACGCCATCAAAATCCAGTAGCTGGCTGGCATACTTATTTGAACTTACAGTTCGTCCCGTTGAGCTTTTTACATGCCCCAATTCAATTCGATTACCGATTT
>CATZVV010000217.1 GCA_958425285.1 uncultured Lachnoclostridium sp.
TAAGAACTTACCTGCATCATCACGAGAGAATCCAAATGTCATCTGTGTTAAGTCGTTTGTACCGAATGAGAAGAACTGTGCTTCCTCCGCAATTTCATCTGCTGTCAGAGCCGCACGAGGAATCTCAATCATAGTCCCAATTTTATATTCAATATCAGAGTTCATTTCCTTCTTCACTAATTCTGCTGTTTCAACAACAACATCTTTAACAAATTTCAACTCTTTCTTTTCTCCTACAAGCGGAATCATGATTTCAGGAACAATGTCATATCCTTTTTCATTCTTCACTTCAATAGCTGCTTCCATTACAGCACGAGTCTGCATTTTAGCAATTTCAGGATAAGTTACTGCCAGACGGCATCCACGATGACCCATCATTGGGTTAAATTCGTGAAGTGCTTCACAGGTTTCTTTTACCTTTTCTACAGTAAGTCCCATATCTTTTGCCAGTTCAGCAATATCCTCTTCCTTCGTAGGTACGAATTCATGAAGAGGTGGATCCAGAAAACGTACTGTCATCGGACGTCCTTCCAATGTTTCGTACATTGCTTTGAAGTCGCCTTTCTGGAATGGAATCAGTTCATTCAAAGCCGCTTCTCTTGCTTCTACTGTTTCGGAAAGAATCATTTTGCGGATTTTTGGAATTCTGTCTTCTTCAAAGAACATGTGCTCTGTACGGCAAAGACCGATACCTTCTGCACCAAGTTTTACTGCATTCGCTGTATCTGCAGGAGTATCCGCATTGGTACGAACAGCAAGAGTTCTATATTTATCAGCCCACTCCATAATTCTTCCGAAGTTTCCTCCGATAGAAGCTTCTACAGTCTTAATGTCGCCAAGATAAATTTTACCGGTAGAACCATCCAGAGAAATGTAATCGCCCTCTTTAATAGTATGTCCACCAAGTTCAAATTTCTTGCCCTCTTCATCCATCTTAATCTCACCGCATCCTGAAACGCAAGCAGTTCCCATACCACGAGCCACTACTGCTGCATGAGATGTCATACCTCCACGAACTGTCAGGATACCCTGTGCTGCATGCATACCTTCGATATCTTCTGGAGATGTCTCAAGACGTGCAAGAATAACTCTCTCACCTTTTTCGCCGGCTGCTTTTGCATCATCTGCTGTAAAGTATACTTTACCAGCTGCTGCTCCCGGAGATGCAGGGAGTGCAGAACCGATTACCTCTCCTGCTTTCAATGCTGCTACATCAAATGTTGGGTGAAGTAACTGATCCAGAGATTTTGCCTCAATACGCATAACTGCTTCTTCTGGAGTAATTTTTCCTTCATCTACTAAATCACAAGCAATCTGAAGTGCTGCTGGAGCAGTTCTCTTACCATTACGTGTCTGCAAGAAGTAAAGTTTTCCTTCCTGAATAGTAAACTCCATATCCTGCATATCACGATAGTGATTTTCAAGACGCTGTGCAATTTCCATAAACTGAGCATAGCACTCAGGTAAATCTTCTTCTAACTTAGTAATCGGCTGAGGTGTACGTACACCGGCTACAACATCTTCACCCTGGGCATTAATCAGGTATTCACCATAAATACCGTTTTCACCTGTCGATGGGTTACGTGTAAAGGCAACACCTGTACCAGATGTCTCACCCATGTTACCAAATACCATTGCCTGCACGTTTACAGCAGTTCCCCAATCACCAGGGATGTCATTCATACGACGATAAACAATTGCGCGAGGGTTGTCCCATGAACGGAATACCGCCTTTACTGCTTCTAACAACTGATCCTTTGGTTCCTGTGGGAAATCAGCTCCCATTGCATCTTTATAAATTGCTTTAAACTTAACAATAATGTCCTTCAAATCATCTGCGGTTAAGTCTGTATCAAATTTAGCTCCACGAGCTTCTTTTTCTTCATCTAAAATTCTCTCAAAATGAGATTTTGGAATTTCCATAACTACATCTGAGAACATCTGGATAAATCTTCTATATGAATCATAAGCAAATCTAGGATTTCCTGTTTTTTTAGCAAATCCCTCAACAGCTACATCATTCAGACCCAGGTTCAAAATTGTATCCATCATACCAGGCATAGATGCTCTTGCACCGGAACGAACAGAAACCAATAACGGATCTTCAGTATCTCCAAATTTCTTACCCTGAATTTTCTCTAATTCTGCAAGTGCGTCAAAAATCTGTCCCTTGATTTCATCTGTAATCATCTTTCCACTTGTATAGTAATCTGTACAAGCCTCAGTTGTTACAGTAAATCCCTGAGGGATTGGCAGACCCAAATTAGTCATCTCTGCCAGATTGGCACCTTTACCGCCAAGAAGGTTTCTCATATCTGCATTACCTTCTTTGAACAAATAAACCCATTTTGCCATTTTAGTAATTCCTCCTAAATATAGTATTATTTTTCATGACCATACCGAAGCACATCGGAAATATGGTCGCTATTTAGTATTATAACACAATTTTCAATTGACAACAACCACATTTTTCTATTATAATAAACTTAGATAGTTTGATTGTCAAACTAATTGAAATAGAAGTGAGGTAAATTATGACAAACCAAGAACGCAAGACCTTGAACACTTTTCTTGTCAAGGTTTTCAACGAAATACTGAAAACAGAAGAACTCTGTATCTCAGATAAAACCTTTTCTAATCTTTCACTTCGTGAAATCCACGTTTTGGAAGCCATCTATGAAGCCGAAGAACAGCAGACAGACAACCGGTCAACAACAATTGCTGCCGCCTTGCATGTTACACCCGGAACACTTTCAACTGCTGTTGCACTTTTAGAAAAAAAAGGGTTTATCAAACGAAAAAAAGATGAAAAGGATAAACGCATCGTCCGGCTTTACACAACTGATTTGGGAAAACAAGCTCAGGAAAAGCATATCGCATTTCACAATGAAATGGTGGAAGACATTGCTTCTATATTAACAAATGATGAAGCAACTACATTTTGTCGAGCTCTGCAAAAACTGAGCGGTTTCTTCTTTCAAAAGTATGACAATCAAAAATAATTCGTTCTATGTTCCTGCTAATATTCATAAAGTAGTATGAACAGCTATAAGGACGTGATTTTATGTGTGAAACAGAATACAAACAATCTGAAATTATGTACTCAGACGGAGCACCCTATCCTCCGGTTACTGTAAACGAAAAAAATCTTTCTTATGCCCGCTATTTGCTTGACAATATCGGGGGGCGGAACTCAGAAATGACTGCAATCTCTCTTTATCTCTTCCAAAAACAAAAGTGCAGCGAATACAAAGAAATTTCTAAAGCTTTCCATAAGATTGCAATCGTAGAAATGCACCATTTTGATTTATTTTCAGGGCTTTGCATGAAGCTGGGTGAAACACCCCTCATGTGGACAAATTGCGGAAGAAAAAAAGTATGGTGGTCTCCATCCTATGCCGATTATCCCGGTGAACTGAAAAAAATCCTCACAGTTGCTGCGGAAGGAGAAATGTCTGCCATTGAAAAGTACCGTAACCAAATTCAATTGATTGATGATCCTTACATCCAAGCCATTCTGCACCGTATTATAAAAGATGAAGAATTACATGTAGAATTGTTTGGACAATTTTATGAAAAATTCTGTTAAAATTGTATAGTAAGAAAAAAAGTCTCTTTCATCACTACAGAGACTTTTTTCTTATATATATTATTTATGAAAAGGAGCAAAGACAATCTCTACCTTATCAGCAATATTAGTTTTTTCATCCACAACAACAGAAACAACAGAATTTTCACTAATATCAGCCAAAACAGCCTCTTCTGTGTCTTCTCCGGTTCGCATATATATCTCTGTGTCTTCATCAACCGTAATTGTGCTGCTTTCTCCAGTCAGATTCAACATAGAAGGCTGATTTGCTCCACTAATCACACC
>CATZVV010000218.1 GCA_958425285.1 uncultured Lachnoclostridium sp.
TGGAAAAGACTGACTTCCATATAATAAAATTTCATCCTTCATATCTTTCATAATAAGTGAATCATAGGCTTCATTGGGCAGGGAAAATACGTAATCCCGCTCCAATATACCTACCACTTCAAAGCAAACAGACTCTCCGGAATCACTCTCATGTGCTGTATACGTTTCTCCAATTTTCATCTGATCTGATAGTGACTCAGGAATGACAGCTTGCAGTACCAATCCCTTGCGACTTGTATCAAACCATCCCCCCTTACCGGATACTGTAAATGCTCTGCCTGCGCCTTTGTATATATGGATGCACTTAAATTTCCTTCATCCCCAATATTCAAAAATAACTTAGCATAGTTTTCACTAAACCAATCCACCTCCTTATTTTGCTTCAATTTCTCTTGTATTTCGTCTTCTGCTGAAATACATATATATTGATTCAGCTCCAACTCCTTATATATTCCTGCCCTGCCTTCAAACACAAGGAACTCACACAAAACAATATGTATCGCTATAATTGAAATCACAAATTCAATCACAAGAACCATATGTTTAGCAGCATTTTCGCGAATTTGTGAAAAAACCAAATATAATATTTTTCCCATCTTTCCTCCTTGCTCACTCTGCATCTCTCCATAGTTCCCGATTCATCGGCGATAACTTTTGCAGCTTTACTGCAATTGGTGTGACTGTTAACAATTGAATTACAATCAGTGCAGCATACACCCAAAGATATTCTGCCACCATCAGATACGATGAAATTTCGAATCGTATCAATGACTTCTGGAATACGAAATATAACAAAAGCCCAGTTAAATAAGAAATGGTTCCATAGAGAATTGTTTGACCGTAGACAAGCCCCCAAAAATATAAATTAGGAATTCCACAAATTTTATAAATAACATATTCAGGTATATGAAGACCAAAATAATACCGAAATAAACCAGCTATAATCATGAGACAAAAAAGCAAAATTGCACCAAGTAAAAAAATATATTTTATTGCTCTCATATAATAGTCGAAAAGCAGTATTTCAAAATCTGACTTTAGCTCAACGGTTCCATTCTGATAAGACTTTAACGATGATTCAATGGACTTGACCTGTGTTCCAGACAACGGCTTTTTAAAAACCACTAATAGCTTTGAAATTTTAAAACTGTGTAAGTTTGTTTCTGTTAAATTTTTCACACAGTAGGCGGGCAAAAGAATATCCTTTCCTTCGCTTGCCATAATCCCAATCAAGCGAAAAGAATACCCAAAATAAGAAATTTCTTGACCAATTTTTATCATCGGAAAATACTTTTCCTTTGCACTTTTTGAAAGGATTACAGAACAATTTCCAACTTCCAATTCTTTCTTCGAAAAAAAGCGCCCCTCTAATACTTCTGTCTGATAATCCTCTTCTGTTACTTCTGTCGTCCCCTCCGGAAAAGTCCAATCTTCTATTAATAATTGAGAATATCCATCTTCTTCCATATTAGCAGAAGATTGTGCCATAATCTGAAAAAAACCAGGTATACCAGTCATTGTTACAAGTCGTTCTATATCCCCATACCCGTCAACAACAATATCATATGTCATCTTGCTCCGATTCTGCTCAAGAAAACCCTCCATCTCACATAGGAACATTCCCGACAACATCAACACTGCGGTAACTGTAATAACTAAAGTAAAAAAAATAGTAAGAATAATCTTTTTTTCCAAGTGCCAGGCTGTACATAATTCCCGACAAAAAATTCTCGCAAATAATGCTCCCCCTTTCCCAAATACATATATCAATTAGTTACGTTTTATCGTATCATATATTCCAAAAACTGTAAACTTTCTTTTAAAAAAAAGCACCACCCCCTACAAGGGATGATGCCACTTATATCTTTACCCAACCACACGTCTTGCAC
Organism: uncultured Lachnoclostridium sp.; assembly: GCA_958425285.1. Lineage (GTDB taxonomy): Bacteria > Bacillota > Clostridia > Lachnospirales > Lachnospiraceae > UBA933. Next base: position 1,890 of record CATZVV010000218.1, read on the forward strand.
AGTATGGTGTACGATAATACATATTACTTGTCGTAATTCCGGTACTTGGATTACTTGCATGTACAACACGTCCATTTCCAATACAAAGTGCCACATGATTAATTCTGCCACCGGAAGCATAGAAAATCAGGTCTCCGGCTTTTGCACTACTAACACTAATCTTGGCACCAACTCCCGCCTGAGAACGTGACGTTCTCGGAAGGCTGATCCCAAACCTGCGGAATACAGATTGTGTAAAGCCAGAACAATCTGTTCCATTTGTTAGGCTCGTGCCGCCATATACATAACGGTTACCCACAAAATTCAATGCATATGATGCAATGGATGCTCCATCACCGCTTCCAACGACAGAACCTCCCGAACTGTTCGAAGAACTTATTTTCGCACTGTTACTCGAACTGCCCGAGCTACTTGAGCTACTTGAACTGCCAGAACTACTAGACTTACTGGAACTGCTCTTCTTGGAAGAAGAAGAGTTCGCCTGCGCTGCCCTTTGTGCTGCCTCCTGACGGGCACGTTCCGCAGCTGCCGCCTGTGCTTGTGCCTGCGCTGCCGCCTCTGCCGCTGCAGCTTCTGCTGCTGCTTTCCGCCTTGCTTCTGCTCTCTCCTCTGCAATTGAAATAGCCTTTTTAAATCTCACACTTACTTTCACATAATCTTTTGAAACAAATCCTTTTGTTGTCCCATCAACTTCGATTTTAACCCATTCTTTATCTTCACGAATGACGCGGTAAGTTTCCCCTTCCGGAATCAATGTCAAAATTGTACAATCCGTATTTTTTGCCTCACGTACTTTTAATGTTTCAGTTGTAACTGTTACCCATTTAGTTCCAAAGTCATCAATTAACTTTTCTGCACTGAAACCAATTGCAAGAAACTCTTTTTTAATATAACCTGTCACCTTACCAGATTTAATCTGAACCCAGTCACCAACTTTTTTTGTAATCTTTGCTGCGCTCCCACGATAAAGCTTACCGAGGATTTTACTCTCCGTATTCGGTTTTTTACGAATGTTTACATATTCCTGAGCAATTGAAATACCAACATTATCATACTCAGATTTTGGCTTTGGTGTCGGCTTTGGTGTAGCCTCTGCCTGTTGCTGCTGTGGTTCTGCACTTGGCACCGGGCTTGGTGTAGGCTGATCTACAATTCCCGAATCAATTGATGCTATTTCTTCCTCTGTTGCCGTACCACCGGATGCCTCTGAGGCTGCAAAGGCAACAACTGCTTCCGGATCAGTAACTCCCGCATTTTGTTGGGTATCACAATACTGGTCAAGTGCATACGACATGCCTGCCAGCTCTGTTTCCGAACATATCGTTGTAGAAAGAACTACACCCGAACCCGTCGAAAACCCAATCGCTGCTGCTAAGCCTGCACAAACCACATATTTCACCCATCTTCTCTGTTGCATGAATAAAATCCTCCCTTGTATTCAAATTCATCTATTCATTACATTTTTCTTTCAATTATTACAAATTTATTACACTATATTTCATAGTATAACAAGGTTCGACATTTGTGTCAACCCTGTAAAACCACATTTTTTCTTACCTTTTGGAACATTTATCCAATTTTTCAGGTACTGTTTTAATTATTCTACTCTTGTCAGTCCTTCAAAGATTTTTCTTGCTTTTTTCCCCTCCCCATTTTATACTTAAATTAGATACTTACAATCTGTTTTTGCAACCAGGAAAGGAGCATCAGAATGGACATTGCAGCCTTATCCGTTATCTCAAGTCAGGAACAGCTTATGCTGGACGTCAGCACCGCGATGCTGGCAAAATCACTTGATACTGTTGAAACGACCGGTGCCAATATGGTACAAATGATGGAGCAGTCTGTTGCACCTCATATTGGCGGAAATATTGATATTCGCATTTAAAAAAAAGAAAAAACAAGGGGCTGTTGCAAAATGACTAAAACTTAGTCATGGGGCAATGGCTCCTTTCCA
>CATZVV010000219.1 GCA_958425285.1 uncultured Lachnoclostridium sp.
GACTCACTTCTTCCGAAATCTTTCCCTCTAAAGATTTCCACAAAGCAATCATTTTTTCAACTTCCTCTACACCTTCGAAATGTGTATCGTAGATATGTTGAATCACCGTCTTTCCTGACTTTAGTTTCTCATCATAGTGCATATAATGAAAAAACAAAACCAGTTCATCCGGACAACTTTCTTTCTCTTCATACATAGAAAAATTCGGTTCATGATACTGTGTACAAAATCCGGTTCCTTTTGAGGTACGGTCAATCCCAATCCCATTCCGATCCGCACGGTGATAAGTTCCCCAGCGATCATATTCATACCCATCAATGTCAGGACCATAATGAAAATGCGGTGTCACCATCCATCCAATTCCTAACGGTGCGGTATATTTTTCATATACCGGCCAAGATTGCATTAAAATCTCAGTAACCTTTCCAACTACCTCTTGTTCACTGCCAAACGTCATACAAATCCACTCTTTTGCAATTTCATCTGCAGCCAGCCCAGGTGAAAAGCACAACCTTCCATATCCATAAAGATTTGCTGCCGCCAAATCATTACCTGTCCAGTTATAATCATCTCCTGTATTTATCACTCCTGCCATTCCACAATTTTTATTTCCGAAAGATTTTCCACTTATAATATCCAGAACTCTATTTTCAAAAGGCCCCCTCCCATACATTGGGAAATCAAGGATTTCCTTCCACATAGGAACAAGATAGCACACATCAATCTGTTGTCCGGTATATTCTTGTGCAATCTGTACTTCTAATATCGAATTTGTTTTTTCTAATCCACCAAATAAAGGCGAAACCGGTTCTCTAACCTGAAAATCCATTGGTCCATTTTTAATTTGCAAAATAACATTTTCAGAAAAACTTCCGTCTAACTCCATGAAATAATCATATGCTGCACATGCTCTGTCTGTTTTCTTATCGCGCCAATCCTGACCACAATTGTAAACAAAACATCTCCATATCAGCAGTCCTCCAAATGGCTGCAATGCATGTGCTAACATATTTGCTCCATCTGCCTGCGTCCTCCCATATGTAAAAGGTCCCGGTCTTCCCTCTGAATCTGCCTTTACAACGTATCCTCCGAAATCGGGAATCATCTCATATACATACTTTGTCGTTTCTTTCCACCACTGCATTACACTTTCCTCTAGCGGATCACATGAGGGAAGCATTCCAATCTCCATAGGAGCAGCAAAATTTACACATAAAAACAGTTTTATCCCATAACATCGAAATAAGTCTGCATATTCTTTTACCTGTCCTAAATATCGGCTAGTAATTAAATAAGATTCAACCTTATGCACATTTACATTATTCAGTACAACTGCATTGATACCAATGGATGCCATTAACCTTGCATACATTTTAATCCGCTCATTCATCAGTATTTGATTCTCCATATAAAAAAAGGAGTTACCGGAGTATCCGCGTTCAATACTGCCATCCATATTGTCCCAGTGATTTACTATACGTAAAGGCATCTTAGGGCTTTCATACAGACAAATTGTACTTAAATCGCATCCCATCTGCATTTGCCTGGCGAAGGCAAAAACTGCATATAAAATACCCAGAGAGGAGCCGGCAGAAATCCTCACTTCCAAATCACTGCCCTGAATGGAATATCCTCCATCTGGAATAAAGGAATCCTCCGTAATTTCTATAAGAACATGTTTAGGAAGTTCTGCTACAGGCATCCCTTCCTTTACGTCTACTTGAATTCCAGTCATTTTTAGCACTGCTTCTTTATACTCAGAAATTGCAGTCTTTAAAATTTTATCTGCTTTTGGAACAAACAATCTGACCAAATGTTCACTGTTTTCTACATAAACTCTCCGATAATCCAGCCAGCATTTACTATAATTATTCTGCGATTTCAAAGTCATCACCTATATAAGTTAGCTCAAATACTGCCGGCTTCTTTCCCGTCAACGCAATACTCCTGTCATCCGGAAGGTTCGTTCCGATAAATACCTGGTATTCCCCTTTTGACAAATATTTTTTTCCCTGATGATTGTATAACCCGAAATCCTCTGTATGTAAGGTAAGGGTAACTGTTTTTGTTTCACCGGCTGCTAAATCAACTTTTTTCAGTGCTTTCAATTGAAGGTTTGGTGCCTCATCCTTCTTAACTTTGACATATACCTGAATTGCCTCTGCTCCATCCATTTTCCCTTTGTTTGTTACATCAACTGTGCATGTAATCTCTTGATTCGTTGAAATTTCTGTTTGAGAAATTTTAGCGTTTTTGCATACAATATCTGTATAACTTAAGCCAAACCCAAATGGATACAATGGCTCATTTTTCATATAACGGTATGTTCTTCCCTTCATTGAATAATCCTCAAAATCCGGCAACTCTTCAGAAGAACGGTAGAATGTAACAGGCAGTTTCCCTTCTGGTGAGAATTCTCCAAATAAAAGTTCTGCAATCGCCTTTCCACCTCTTGCTCCCGGATACCATCCCTGAATTACTGCTTCTGCATTTTCATCTGCCCATGTCACTGCCAATGCACTTCCAGATAATACAACAACAATCATTGGTTTATTAAATTTTCTCATTTCTTCTAACAGTTCCTGCTGCAGACCCGGCAGATTCAAATTCGGCTTGTCACCGCTTCCAAACTCATTTCCGGTATCCCCTTCTTCACCCTCTAAATCAGCATCCAATCCAACAACCGCTACAATTACATCCGATGCATCCGCAACTGCACGGGCTTCAGACATACGGTCATTCGCTTGTGCCAGAACAGATACTCTGTCTTTATACAAGTGACATCCCTCTGAATAGAGAACCCTGATATCTTCTCCAACATATCTCTGGATTCCCTCTAATACCGTTATGTACTCAGAAGCTGTTCCTTCATAATTACCAACCAAAGCCTTTCTGCTGTTTGCATTTGGGCCTACAACACCAATTGTTTTAATTTGGTTCTTGTTCAAAGGAAGGAATTGATCTTTATTCTTTAAAAGTACAACACTCTTGCGTGCCGCCTCTTCATTTAATTTCCGATGTTTCTTACAGTCGACGATGGAATAATCAATTACATTATATGGGACCTTTTCCTGCGGGTCAAACAGTCCGAGTTTCATACGAGTTGTAAATAAACGCTCTACCGCCCTTGTAATAGTCTCTTCCGTCACAAGTCCCTGCTCAACAGCTTTTAAAAGATTTCCATAAATATTCCCACAATTTAAATCACATCCCATGTTCATTGCCAGTGCTACGGATTCTGCCGGGGTTGATGTCACCATATGATGTTCATGGAAATCCTTAATTGCCCAACAATCGCTTGTTACATGCCCCTTAAATTCCCATTCACCACGCAAAATGTCAACAAGCAATCGCTTACTTCCACAACATGGTTCACCGTTCGTACGATTATAAGCTCCCATAACAACTTCAACATCTGCCTCTTTGACACAAGCTTTAAAGGCTGGTAAGTAAGTTTCGCGTAAATCCTGCTCACTACACTCTGCATTAAAACTATGGCGCACAGCCTCTGGACCGGAATGTACTGCGAAATGCTTCGCACAAGCAGAGGCTTTCATATATTTCTCATCATGTCCCTGAAGTCCTTTAATAAAACGCACACCAAGACGTGTTGTTAAATATGGATCTTCACCAAAGGTTTCATGCCCCCGCCCCCATCTTGGATCACGGAAAATATTCACATTAGGAGACCAAAAAGTCAAACCCTTATAAATATCATAATCTCCATATTTTTGCTGTGCATTAAACTTGGCACGCCCTTCATCTGAAATCACCTCTGCCACATCTTCCAAAAAGTCCTCGTTAAATGTTGCTGCCAACCCAATTGCCTGTG
>CATZVV010000220.1 GCA_958425285.1 uncultured Lachnoclostridium sp.
CCCCTTATAAAATTGACTCAGATGTGTATTAAATCTGTTTCATGAATAATTCAGGTTTAATCTTATTATATAAAAAATCAACATTTTTGCAATCATCCCAAGGGTGATTTTCTACCTTCGAAGAATTGCCCGAACCGGAGAACCGTCTATTTCAGCTATTTTTAACGGTAATGCAATCAACTCATAAATTCCATCCTCCACATCTGAAAGATTCAAACCTTCCAGAATAACGATTTCCTCCTGCAAAAGAATCTTATGTACTTCAGCCGGATGTGCCATGGAACCAACAGACAAGCCTTCAATTCCAATACATAACAGACCTGTCTCCCTCATTTTTTCTGCTGCACCTTTCGTAATGATTTCATCACCACGGAACAGCAAACGTTTTATTCCATCCGAAAGCCATTGACTAACATCGTTTTCCTGAATTGTTCCATTTGGCGTCACAACCTTACATTCTCCAATACATTTTTTCAAATCAATCTGCTCTATTGTTCTGCCATCTTTTATAAAATGTGAAGGCGCATCCATATGTGTACCGGAATGACTCCCCATAAAAATTTTAGTCAATTGGCAGGAATCCGGCTCTTCTTTATCAAACGTTAAAATAGATTCTATCCCGGGAACCGGGTCTCCCGGATAGACTTCCGCACAAAGCAATTCCTGAGTAATATCGTAAATCATCTTTTTTCTCCTTTTTTATCGGAATGTTACTATGTGAAAGTATATCACATTTTGCAAAATGTAACAATTTTTTTACTAAAAACCTATTTTCTTGTGGCAAAATGGAGAAAATAGTGAAAAGCTATAGGAAGCCCCCTATTTTGCCTTGACTTTTTTCAAAATTTAGATATGATAATAGTGGTATTGTTAATTTTATAACAATGCATTTTGAAAGACTATTCACAAAATAGTAAATATATTTTTAGGAGGAAACAAATGAAAGATTGCGTTGAAAAAGGGCCTTTAACCCAAGAGTATCTTGAGAAAATGGATGCATACTGGCGCGCTACGAACTATTTAGCTGCAGGTCAATTGTATCTTCTCGACAACCCACTATTACGTGAGCCATTAACAATGGAGCATGTAAAGAAAAAAATCGTAGGTCACTGGGGAACTGTTCCGGGACAGAACTTCATCTATGTGCACTTAAACCGTGCCATTAAAAAATATGATCTCGATATGATCTACATTTCCGGACCGGGACACGGCGGAAACTTCATGGTTGCCAATACATACTTAGAGGGATCCTACAGCGAAGTATATCCGAATATCAGTCAGGACGTTGAAGGTATGAAGAAGATGTTTAAACAGTTCTCATTCCCAGGCGGAATTTCCAGCCACGTTGCTCCGGAAACTCCTGGTTCCATTAACGAAGGCGGAGAACTCGGTTATTCATTAGCTCACGGATTTGGTGCTGTATTTGATAATCCAGATTTGATTTCTGCTGTTATCGTTGGTGACGGTGAAGCGGAAACAGGTCCTTTGGCAACTGCTTGGCATTCAAATAAATTCTTAAATCCGCAAACAGATGGTGCTGTACTCCCAATTATGCATTTAAACGGATATAAAATCAGTAACCCTACTATTTTCTCCCGTATTTCAAAAGAAGAAGTTACCTCCTTCTTTAAAGGATGCGGATGGGAACCGGTCTTTGTTGAAGGCGATGACCCAATGACAATGCACAAGTTAATGGCTGAGGCTGTTGACAGTTGTGTTGAGAAAATCAAAGCAATCCAGAAAGCTGCTCGTGAAGACGGCGTTACAGAAAGACCTGTATGGCCAATGATCGTTCTCCGTACTCCAAAAGGATGGACAGGTCCTAAAGTAGTAGATGGAAACCAGATTGAAGGTACTTTCCGTGCTCATCAGGTTCCTATGTCTATGGAAAAGCCAGAGCATTTAGATATGTTAAAAGAGTGGATGTTAAGCTACCGTCCGGAAGAATTATTCGATGAAAGCGGTAAATTAATTCCAGAACTTGCTGAACTTGCTCCGGAAGGAGAGCACAGAATGGGTGCAAATCCACACGCTAACGGCGGTCTGTTACTTCGTGACCTTCGTCTCCCTGATTTCCGTGATTATGCTGTTGATGTACCTGTTCCGGGTAGCGTTGAAGCACAGGATATGATTGAATTAGGTGGATTTGTTCGTGATATCTTCAAATTAAATGAAGATAACAAGAACTTCCGTATTTTCGGACCGGACGAAACCATGTCTAACCGTCTTGGTAAAGTATTTGAGCAGACAAATCGTGACTGGAATGCTGAAATCGTTGATAACGATGAATTCCTTGGACATGATGGTCGTGTTATGGACGGTATGCTTTCCGAGCATATGTGCGAAGGATGGCTGGAAGGTTATCTTTTAACCGGACGTCACGGCTTCTTCGCAAGTTACGAAGCATTTATCCGTCTGGTAGACTCTATGTTCAGTCAGCATGCTAAATGGCTGAAAGTTACATCTGAACTGCCATGGAGACAAAAGATTGCTTCCCTTAACTACATTTTGACATCAAATGTATGGCAGCAGGATCACAACGGATTTACTCATCAGGATCCGGGATTCTTAGACCATGTTGCAAACAAAAAAGCAGACGTAGTACGTATGTACTTACCACCAGATGCAAACTGCTTACTCTCCTGCTTTGATCACTGTATCCGAAGCAAGAACTATGTAAACGTTATGGTAGCTTCCAAACACCCTCGTCAACAGTGGCTGACTATGGAACAGGCTGTTAAACACTGTACTCAGGGTATCGGTATCTGGGATTGGGCAAGTAATGATAAAGGACAGGATCCTGACATCGTTCTTGCATGCTGCGGTGACACACCTACTCTTGAGGTATTGGCTGCTTCTACAATTTTACATGAGCACCTGCCAGAACTCAAAATCCGTGTTATCAACGTAGTTGACCTTATGAAGATGCAGCCACAGAGCGAGCATCCACATGGCTTAAGCGATGTTGAATATGATTCACTCTTCACAAAAGATACTCCAATCATTTTCGCATTCCACGGCTATCGTACTTTGATTCACGAATTAACTTATGACCGTCATAACAAGAATATGACTGTACTTGGTTATAAAGAAGAAGGTACTATTACAACTCCATTCGATATGCGTGTTCAGAACGACATCGACCGCTTCCATATCGTAATTGAGGCTATTAATTCTATTCCTAGCCTTGGAAGCAAAGGTGCTTACCTTGCACAGTTAATGCGCGACAAATTGGTAGAACACAAGCATCATATCGCAGATTATGGTGTTGATTTACCGGAAGTTGCAAACTGGAAATGGTCCAGCATCCAGGATTAATTTAAAAAGATTAAAAAGAAGCCCTCTCCTGTCAAAAGCTCTCGAGGAGGGGGCTTCTTATATCTGTATATAAAACTTTACTTAATCGGCATAGCCAATTGCGTATATTGTAAATGGCTTGCTTTCATCGCCATCTTGCATCTTTATCTCAAGTGTATGTTCCTTTACTGCACCCTCTGATAATGCAGTAAATATCTGGGCATTATTCCATCCCCCAGTACTATTACTGAGAGTTCCGACTTTCTTGCCATCGATATAACAATCCGCTTTCCCAAAATTTAATCCAGATGCCTGCTTATAGGCAATCAATATGCTTCTGCAATTAATCTTTGCTTCAAAACTATCACTGCCTGTTGATGCTGTATGGGCCCATGCATTTGGGAACCACTGCATCTTCTCAACTCCATCCTTAATATACTGCAATGTTGGCTGACT
>CATZVV010000221.1 GCA_958425285.1 uncultured Lachnoclostridium sp.
ATAAACGAGAATTTACAGCAGCAAGTTCAGGCGTTGTTTAAGAAATGGTTTATTGACAATCCTGATGCTGCATTATGGCAGGAAGGAACTTTCTCTGATCTCATCGAAAAAACAATCAGCGGAGATTGGGGAAAAAATAAGCCTTCCGGCAATAATACGGAAATGGTTTACTGCATTCGTGGTGCTGACATCCCGGAAGTCCGCGCTGGTAATAAAGGTAAAATGCCAATACGCTATATCCTCCCGAAAAATTTTGCTTCTAAGCAGCTTGTAAATGGTGATATAGTAGTTGAAATCTCAGGTGGTAGCCCGACACAATCTACCGGAAGAGCCGCAGCCATATCATCATCGTTGCTTGCACGATACGACAAGGGGATGGTTTGCACCAATTTCTGCAAAGCTCTAAAGCCGATAACTGGGTATAATATGTATGTGTATCATTATTGGCAGTACCTTTATGATCGTGGTGTGTTCTTCTCATACGAGAACGGAACAACAGGCATTAAAAATCTCGATATTAGCGGTTTCATCGAGACAGAGCCGATCTTGATTGCCCCTGCGGAGCTGGTAAAGAAATTCGACACCTTTTGTCAATCGGTATTTTCAAAGGTTTATGCCAATGGTTTAGAAAGCGAGCAACTTGCCCTTGTCCGTGATACGCTTTTGCCCAAATTGATGTCTGGCGAGATTGACGTCTCCAACATCCAGCTCTAAGCTACTAAATTCTCGTTTATCTCGTTATTCTTCTTGATTTTTTTCTGTAAATCATCAACTATTGATACAATTTTTTTCTGTTTCTCAATAATCGGAATATCTATTTCTAACTCTTCAATCATTCTCTTTGTCAAAGCATTTCTAGTGGCTCCCCCTGCTGCCAGTTGCAATAAATACGGCTTTTTTATCTGAAGAAAATACAAAAGATAACTACTTGTGGCTATTTCTGGATTTGCTCTTACGATAGCCACATGCTGATTCACTCTTGCCGGAAGTACTGATTCTTCAACAAGACATGCACGTGCAACTGAATCACCAGTTATATTGAGAAGGACATCATCTTTTTTAACAATAACATTATTTAATTTTTCTGCTTGCCCTTCGTTAATATATACCATGCCATTATATGAAAAAGAAAAATCCAGCACATTTTGACTTCTTATTAGTGATACTCCAGAATCAGTATATGACTTTTTACCACCACGTGGGGTGGCTCCACTTCCTATCTTTGTACAAACCTCTTTCATTTTCATTAATGCCATTTCATCACCATCCTAACTTATGTATTTCCTGTGAGCCGTCTTTACATTGCTCTGTTTTACCATTGCATATTGCAATGTCGTATCTATTCTCTGATGCCCAAGCAGTCGCTGTAACTGCTCGATTGGCATTCCTTTATCAATGGCCATTGTTGCCAATGTCCGCCGAAACTTGTGCGGATGTACTTTCGGAATGTTCAGTCGTTCCCCCATCTCCCGAAGGCGATGCTCAATTCCACCGATTTGTAGCCGCCGATGTGGAGCGCGTAGTGTTACGAAAAGTGCCGGATTATTATCTGTTCGACTGTCCAGATATTCCTGCAAATGCAGTTTCGTTCTGGCATCAAAGTACACAATCCTTTCTTTATCACCTTTACCAAATACTTTACATTCCCGCTCTGTAAAATTAATATCATCACGATTTAAAAGAACCATTTCGCCGACACGCATTCCCGTTGAAGCCAACATATCTATCATAGCCAAATCTCGAAGTTCCTCACAATTATCGCGCATCTTTTCCAGATCTTCATCGCTGTATGTCTCTTTGATACTACTAGCCGTTTTAACTTTATGAATGCGACGCACCGGACTTTTAATGATATAATCTTCATCTTCCAGCCATGAAAAGAAACTGGACAGTATACGACGGATATTGTCAATCGTTACACGGCTGGACTGATGGTTACTCTGGTAATCGGTCAGATATGTCCGCAAATCTTCCGTAAGGATGTGCCGGACATTTTTCCCGAGAGAAGTAATCATTGCGGCAATTGTAGTCTGGTAATATTTTAATGTTTTTTCTGAACAACCTTCTATTCGTTTTGCGGCAATGAACATCGCCATTAGTTCATTGCTATCATCCTCTACCTGCTTTACTTCTGCATCAGTTATTTCATAGTAAAAAAGTATTTGCTCCATCACCTGTTTTAGCTGTTTGAGCTGTGCATTGTCAAGATACGGCAGCATCTGTTGCATTACTCCGGTTATTAATTCTTCTTTCATATCGATTCTCCTTCTGTATAATTTTTCAAGAGAACGATATCAACGGCAGTTCCTTTGAATTGGCTCTCGCCGTTGGTGAGAGACTGTAATCTTTGCAATAACAGATTATTTAATCTTCTCTAATTCTTCTATCAGAACCGGCAATTCTTCAAAAACAACATCAGCAATAATGTTCCAATTTGTGCCATCGTAATCATGAACTAAACGATGTCTAAGCCCGGAAATCATCAACCACGGAATATTATCATGTGTTTTTTTGTAATTATCAGACAAATTATAAACATGTTCACCAATATTGTATAGAGGAGTTGTAACAAGCCACTGCAACGGCATGCTTGTGAGTAATTCTTCCTTCTTGATTTTGTTTTCCACAATATAATTATGCAATTTTACTGCATTTTCATAAATCTTTTTGATACGCTGCTCATCCGAATATTTCATGCTACGCGAAGCCTCTCTTTCATGATTGTCTTATAAAACTCACTGTCTTGATTGATTTCATTTATTTCAAACACATCTACTTTTTTATTCAGAATTGCACGCAATTCTTCTGCCAGTGAAAAAATCATTGTAAGCTTGAAATTTTGTCCGCCAAATACAAGAAAATCCAAATCGCTGTTTTGATCCGCCTCATCTCTCGCATAAGAACCAAACAAATAAATTTCATCTACATTATATTTTTCAGCAATAGGTTTTACTAAAGCTTTAATGTCAGTTATCGTAAAGACTTTATTATTCATTTTTTGAAATCCTTTCTTGCATTTTAACATTTCAATCGTAACAGTTAAACGAGAATTTATCGGCTTAGAGCTGAATGCCGGAGATATCCAACGCACCGGACATCAGCCGAGGTAGTAAAGCGTCACGAATGGTAGCAAGCCTATCATTTTCAGCGCGAAGATTGCGAATCTGCGTAAAAACCGGTTGTATAATTGAGTCAAATGCGCTTAATTCTTTTCTCGATGGTATGAGGACAGATATTTTCTTTAGGTTGGCTTGGCTGATTTTAGGCTGAACGGCTCCGGTAATAATCGGCTGGACGTTGGTTAAACTAAATAGCAAATATAGAGTCTCGACAGTAAAGCCATTTTTGCCTGTGATAATGTGAGCATGATTGTTTACCCAGAACTTGCCTTCCACATATTGCAGAATCGGGAATCCCTTACTGTCAACGACAGTACCGTCTTCACCGAGAAGCAGATATATTCCGTCAAAAAGATATCTATCCACATAGTCCATCACCGAAGTGGCACCATAGTATGGATAAATCTTTGCAAGCTCAGCACGCTCACGGCTCGAAAGGGGTATGCGTTTAGAATCATGTAATTCTATAATTTCTGAGACTGTGCCGAGATGCCAATCAGTAGGCATAACACCTTCAAATGGTTGTATATCCACAAAGCGATCCTTATAAAGGGCTTGTGCCTGTTGAAATAAATTCTCGTTTATCTTCGTGTTTAATTCTATTTTCTCATCAAGCGCATTTAAA
>CATZVV010000222.1 GCA_958425285.1 uncultured Lachnoclostridium sp.
TCTGTCTGGCCGAAGCCCTCCATTAATTGCAAACCGGTCTTTTCATAAAATTTATGATAAATTTCGGGATTTAGAGCTTCGCCGGCAGTTGTTACTGTTTCCAGTGAAGATAAATCATATTTTTCTAATTGCATATGAACCATAACCCGATATACAGTTGGAGGTGCACAAAAAGTTGTAATCTTGTATTTTTCAATCATGTGAAGAATCGTTGATGCCTGAAAGTCATCAAAATCATATGTGAAGACAGGTGTTTCACATAGCCATTGGCCATATAATTTACCCCAAAGGGCTTTCCCCCATCCGGTGTCTGAAATTGCGAAATGAATTCCATTTGGATTTACCTGATGCCAGTATTTAGCCGTAATATAATGTCCTAGTGGATATTTGAAATTATGAGTTGCGATTTTGGGATAGGAGGTCGTTCCGGAAGTAAAAAACATAATCATTGGATCATTTCCGCAAGCAGCATTTTCTCCTGTGGGACGTTTAAAGTGACTGGAAAAGTACTTGATTTCTGAGTTAAAGCTGTGCCAGCCACGCCGTGATGCGCCTACTAGAATTTTTGTTTTTAATTGTTTATTACCCTTTGCAGCTTTTTCCACTTCACGGTATACATTATCCTCCGCGGTACAGAGAATGGCATCTATTTTACCTGCTTTAAAACGGTATTCAAAATCCTGTTTTAAAAGCATGTGGGCAGCGGGGATAGCAACGGCGCCAATTTTGTGCAGTCCTAAGATGGCAAACCAAAATTGGTAATGACGTTTCAAGACAAGCATTACATGGTCGCCTTTTTGGATTCCAAGGTAGGAAAAATAATTGGCGGCCTTTGCAGAATATCTTGCCATATCCCGAAAAGTAATGCGTCGTTCTTTTCCGTCTTTGGAAACGTGAAGCATTGCTAGTTTATTCGGATCTTTTTTTGCCATCTCATCAACAATATCAAAAGAAAAATTAAATGTATCGTCATTTAAAAACGAGATTTTTTGTAAAACCCCGTTTTCATCTTCGGTGGTATGAATAAATTTGGAAGAGATGTCTTGCATTTCATTCATTGTCTGATTACCTCCATACAGTTTGCAAATTGTTAATATTTGATATAGAGTAAAGTTCAAAACCTATAAATGCGGTTTTGCAAAGTTGTATATATAGTTTTAATAACTATGTTGCGAAGTAAATTTTACTACAGCCAGATGTGAAAGTCAACTATTTCCATTTAAAATAAATAAAAATTACTATAATTTGATATTAAGTCGAAAGTTATTGTATTCAGAGAGGATAGCAGCGAAAAAACTTACTTGTACAAAGTCCCATTCTATGCTATTCTATTAGAAGTTAGGGCGATATGTGCGGTAGAAAATAGAAATGAATTTATGATGTTATTGTACCGAATAAGAATGTATTATCGCAGGATATGCTACTCTTATTCGGTTTTTAAATCATTGAAAAAGTATAAGGTGCTTGCCCGCACTCTTTTAGGAAAGGAATGGTTAAATGGCAAATTTGATTTCAGATGAAACGATTGAATATGTAGGAATTCTGGCAAAACTGGAACTTTCAGAGGAAGAAAAGGAACAAGCTAAAAAAGATATGGGTAGTATGTTGGACTATATTGATAAACTGAATGAACTTGATACAGACGGTGTTGAACCTATGTCTCATGTATTTCCGGTGCAGAATGTGTTCCGGGAGGATGTTGTCACGAATGGAAATCAGCGCGGGGATATTTTACAAAATGCACCTGAGCAGAAGGATGGTGCATTTGTTGTACCGATGACAGTAGAGTAAGAAAGGGGCATGGAACGAATGAATTTGATGAGGTTGACGGCTGTAGAGCTGGGTAAGAAAATTCAAGCTGGAGAAGTGACAGCAGTAGAGGCAGCTAAGGCGGCAATTGAAAATATAAAAGCTTATGAAAAAAAGACGAATAGTTATGTTACAGTACTTGATGAAAGAGCAATTTTAGAGCAGGCAGAGAAGGTACAGGCTAAGATTGAGGCAGGGGAATTAAAGGGACCATTAGCGGGTGTTCCGGTTGCTATTAAAGATAATATGTGTATAAAAGGAATTTTAACAACGTGCAGTTCAAAAATTTTAGAAAATTTTGAGCCGACTTATACGGCAGAGGCTGTATTGAATCTGGAGAAGGCAGGAGCAGTTATTCTTGGGAAAACAAATATGGATGAATTTGCAATGGGAAGTACAACAGAAACATCCTATTATGGAGAAACAAAAAATCCATGGAATACAGAGCATGTACCGGGGGGTTCTTCGGGTGGCTCCTGTGCAGCAGTCGCAGCAGAAGAGTGCTCCTATGCGCTTGGTTCAGATACCGGTGGCTCAATTCGCCAGCCTAGTTCATTTTGTGGGGTGACTGGCATTAAACCAACATATGGGACCATTTCCCGTTATGGGCTTATTGCGTATGGCTCTTCACTGGATCAGATTGGGCCGATTGCAAAAGATGTTACAGATTGTGCAACAATATTAGAAGTATTAGCTTCTTATGATGAAAAGGATAGTACTTCTGTAAAGCGAGAATGCTATGACTTTACGTCTGCATTGATGGATGATGTGCAGGGAATGAAAATTGGTATTCCAAAAGGCTACTTTGGAGAGGGGCTTGATTTAGAAGTAAAAGAAGCTGTTTTGGGAGCAGCAGAGGCGTTAGAGAAAAAAGGTGCCATTGTAGAAGAATTTGATTTGAGTTTGGTAGAATATGCAATTCCGGCTTATTACACAATTGCATCGGCAGAGGCAAGTTCCAACCTGTCCCGATTTGAGGGAGTGAAATATGGGTACCGTACAGATGATTTTGATGGGTTACATCAAATGTATAAAAAGACTCGTTCCGAAGGCTTTGGAGCAGAAGTAAAACGCCGAATTATGCTTGGTTCATTTGTACTTAGCAGTGGGTATTATGATGCTTACTACTTAAAAGCCCTTCGGACAAAGGCTTTGATAAAAAAGGCTTTTGATGAGGCTTTTTCAAAATATGATGTGATACTTTCTCCTGCAGCACCGACAACAGCACCAAAGCTGGGGGAGAGTCTCAGTGACCCAATAAAAATGTATTTGGGTGATATATATACGATTTCAGTTAATCTGGCAGGTTTGCCTGGTATCAGCCTTCCATGTGGGACGGACAGTAAAGGGCTACCAATTGGTTTGCAATTAATTGGTGACTGCTTTGAGGAAGAAAATATCATTCGTGCGGCTTACGCATTTGAGAAAACAAGAGAGTATCAAACCTGTGATTTATTACAATAGAAAGGACAGATAGTCATGAGTAAACAATATGAAACCGTTATTGGACTTGAAGTCCATGTGGAGTTGGCAACAAAAACAAAAATCTTTTGTGGATGCAGTACAGAATTTGGTGGAGCACCAAATACGCATACTTGTCCCGTTTGTACAGGAATGCCAGGGTCTTTACCCGTATTGAATAAACAGGTCGTAGAATATGCAATGGCAGTTGGTTTGGCAACTAACTGTAAGATTAACCAATATTGTAAATTTGACCGTAAAAACTATTTTTATCCGGATAATCCACAAAATTATCAGATTTCACAACTATATTTGCCAATTTGTTTAAATGGTGGTGTGGAAATTGAAACGGAAGCTGGTAAAAAAACGATTGGTATTCATGAGATTCATATGGAAGAGGACGCAGGTAAATTAATTCATGATGATTGGGATGACTGCTCTTTAGTAGATTTTAACCGATCCGG
>CATZVV010000223.1 GCA_958425285.1 uncultured Lachnoclostridium sp.
TATTTACACTATTTTGATATTATGGTAATATGATATTAGGAGTAAACGGTCTAAGTGCCATTATGCTTACACAAAAGACATTTAACTTCATAATATTGAAACAAATAAAAACCTGGAAGGATGTGATACCTATGCAACCAGACAAATCTTCTTATCTGATTGAGCAAATTTTACACCAGACTCAATCCCGTCCTTTTTCCCTACACCATACAGTTGTTTACCCAAACATGACATCTGCCTTATACCTCCACTGCCATTCCGAGATGGAATTTTTCTACCTTGAGCAAGGAAATGTACAGTTCCAGATCGAAGATGCTAAATTTACTTTGCAGGCAGGCGATGCCATTTTTATCCCACCAAACCTACTCCACAGCTCAAAACGTATGGGTGATCCAACAGAAGATTGTTCCTTTTATGCGATTGTTTTCTCTCTCAAAATGATTATGGATATAACTCCATCTTATTGCGAACATTACTTTTATCCAGTTTTATACAGTGCTTCCAATTGTATGCTCCCGATTCATTCTTCTGAGGAATGGCAATTCCATATTCTGGAACTTTTAAAAAATATTTTTATACAATCTAACACCCAAATTGAAGATTGTGAACTTATATTGCGTGGCAACCTTCTTATTATTTGGCAACTCCTGTACAATCACCATATGGCACAAATACAAATGAACCATTCCTGCCACCAAACATATCCGCAGCTACGGGAATGTGTCGATTTCATATCGAATCACTATATGGAAAATATATCCCTGAAGATTCTTTCCCATAATGCAGGACTTAGTGAGGGACATTTTTGCCGCCTGTTTAAAGATTTTACCGGATTTACGCCTTTCCAGTATATTAACCGGAAACGAATTACAAAAAGTTGTGAATATCTGACCCAGAGCAACAAAAAAATAGCTGAAATTGCAACCCTTTGTGGGTACAACAACATCAGCTATTACAATCGTGCCTTCCTACAGCTCATGCAGGAAACACCCTCCTCGTATCGTAAGCATTTTATTCACACTTAAGTTTTAATCAGTCATAACATTTTTACACAGCTTATTGCGACAACCCCAAAAAATTGCTATAATACTTTTGTAGCAAATCACAATTTTCCATAACAACTTATGAAATGAGGGGTTTTTAAAATGAAAAAAAGAATTTTTCTTTGGCTTCCATTCCTTGTACTGACTTTAGCCATTTTGGCATGTACAGCAATGGAATCTACAGCACCATCCTTAGCTGCCAGGAAAAAGACAGCATTCACACTCCGCCTAAATCGAAAAAAACTGTCTGTGACGGTAGGACAGGTTTCGACTTTAAAAGCAAAAGTAAAGCCTGCAAAAAGTAAAGTAACATGGAAATCTTCAAAGCGTAAAGTTGCATCTATATCTTCGAAGGGAAAAATCAAAGCTAAAAAAAAGGGAACTACTATCATTACCGCCACTGCACGCAATAAAGGAAAAACAAAGAAGGCAGTTTGTAAGGTTTCCGTAAAGGGAAAGACAACTCAGAATGCATCTCCAAACAATAGTACACAAACGAATATATCCGTTCAGCAGATTACAACGTCTCAGACATCTTACACTTTAGAAGTAGGAAGGTCTATTTTACTAAATGCTTCTGTTTCACCAGCAAATGCCTCAAACAAAAAATTATTCTACGTGTGTGACAATCCTTCTGTAGCAACCGTAGACAGTAACGGGAAGATTCAATCTATAAAAGAAGGAACTGTAAATATTACTATCAAAACTTCGGATGGTTCTGAAATCAGGAAGGTGATTCAAGTGAATGTAGTTGCACCAATTTCATCGATGTCATTAAAAGAAGAGTCAATTACATTAACAATTGGTGAAACTTATACACTTGAGCCAGAACTTGCACCAGTCGGTGCCTCTTTACATAGTTGTCATATTGTAAATTCAAAAGATTATATTGCCTCTGTCGCAAGTGATGGAAAAATCACGGCAAAATATCCGGGAATCGCAATTGTCACTATTTCTTCTATTACAAATCCAAGTGTCAGCTGTCAATTACGTATCAATGTAACCGACGATTTTGCTCCAGCAGAAGGCTTTGATCAATATGATGACACGATTGAACACGGTACGTTAAAAGGTCTGAATTATGCCTCCGACTACCGAAGCACAGGCAGAGCTCATGCCCTTATGTGGCTTCCACCCGATTATGATGAAGACAAACAATATAACTTACTATTCTGCCTCCACGGAGGAAATGATAATGAATATTACTGGACATCAGACCAAGGCGGCACAAATGATGGCTGCTCCGCTGATAAAGTTCTGGATAATGCCTATGCCAAAGGGCTAATCGAAGATACCATTGTCGTGTTTACAAGCGGAGTTATTACCTATGATACGGAAAAGGACTATCCAAATATTGTAGAGAACCCATTGCTTACAGACTTTTGGAAAAATCATTTCCTTTTAGAATTTGAAATTATAAACAATCTGTTGCCATATATGCAACAGGAATATCCCGTTATGACCGGCCCAGAACACACTGGAATTTGCGGCTTATCCATGGGATGTGCCCAGACAATGGAAATCGGCTTAAAACATCCTGATTTATTTGGCTACGTCGGATGCTTTTCTGCCGGACCATTTGAGACAACAGAGCAGCCCTTTGTAACAAGTAAAGAAGATGCACAGCTACTAAATTCAAAACTAAAACTGCTCTTCTTTATAACGGGAGAAAATGACCATATGATGGATGACAGCATGCGTAATTTCATAAATACTTGTGATGGTTTTGGTCTAAACCACATATTTTATGAAGTTCCGGGACGCGGACATGATGACCCTTGCTGGGATAGATGTCTATATGCTTTTATGAAATACGCTTTCAAATAAAACACGTTCCAATAGAAGAACTCCGATTCCGGACTTTAGAATCGGAGTTCTTTCTCTTCTATTTCTCTGTGTTCTTTCTAACATACGATACACTGATATTACAAATATCCTATCTCAAATCCAGTCTCCTGTCAGATTGACCAATGCCTACTATTGAGATTGGAAAATTTATTTAATTGTTACAATTGGCTTTATTAAATCTGCCGGCTTATCCTTCATAAGGAGCAGAGCCTCTTCTATTTTATCCAAACCATGAAAATGATGTGTCAAAAGTTTACTTGTGTCTAATCTTCCTGTTTCCAAAAGAGAAACCAGCTTCTCCATACGAAGTCTTCCCCCGGGCATCAACCCCCCTGCAATTATTTTATGCCCCATACCACAACCCCATTCCGCTCGCGGAATGCTGATTGTGTCACCTTCTCCGAAATAATTAACATTTCCAATTCTCCCCCCTGCCTTAACCATATTTATTGCCTGTGCAACTGTCTCCACACCCCCACCGGCAATAATAACCTTATCAACCCCCTTTCAATTTGTTACATGAAGAATTTGTTCGCTAATATCTCCATTGTGATAATCAATAATATCTGTTGCACCATACTCTTTCGCAATTTGCACGCAGTTTTTCCTGGAGCCTACTGCATAAACTCTTGAAGCGCCTCTCATAACAGCACCTGCTACAGACATCAATCCTACCGGGCCAATTCCGATTACGCATACAGTATCGCCATATTGCACATCTGCCAGTTCTGCTCCATGAAGCCCCGTTGGCACCATATCACTTAACATAACTGAATATTCTGCCT
>CATZVV010000224.1 GCA_958425285.1 uncultured Lachnoclostridium sp.
TTTGAACCTTTGTGACGATGTAAATAGAAATGATCGTCATACTTGCCGCAATCGGAACAGCACCCAGCATAAACAAGATAAAAGAGGGGTAATAACCCATGCCGAGTACAAAGGACATCAGAGATACTGCTGTAGGTATCATCAGCAGAGCACAGGTAATAATCCAGCGGTGCAATGTTTTCAGCTTCATTTTTTTCGCAAAAAAACCAATAGACAATGCGCCTAATATGGTGGCGAAATTAACGAATCCCATTCCCATTCCATACAAAGTATCACTGCTCTGCATCGTTACCCGCAGAACAATGGGCACCCCTACAAGGAAATAAGGAACCAGGATCAGGTTCAGCAAGACAGCGATCATGCCGGCCTTCCGTATAAATTTCTGTCTGATAACGTATAGGAAACCATCCTTCATATCCCTTGTGATGGTGGGTATGATATGTCCATCCCATTGTCTTTTCTGAAATGGTATCTTGATGAAAACCTCCATTACAGCAGACAGGAAAAACGAGATACAGCTAACCACAACAACAGTTTCAAGGCCCATGATCCCATACAGGATTCCACCCAAAACCGGGGCCGCCACAGCTGACAATGACTGAACTGCTTGAACCAGACCGTTTGCACCCTCCAGTTTTTCCTTTCCCACCAGCAGTGGAATACTTGCCGTTACAGCGGGGGTATATAAGGCGCTGACAATAGACAAAAGTACCATGGTGCTTCCAACGACCAAAACAGAAATGCTGCACATGTTCATAAGTAAGATCAGAGACAATGCAATTACGCTGCTGGTAAGATCAAATATCACCATCAGGCTGCGGCGATTGAATCTGTCAGCGATCGCTCCACCCAACGGCGCAAGCAAAAGCGGTATATTTGATATGGCAAACATTGTGGCAAATAAAGATTCGCTGCCTGTTGTATCTAATACATACAGAGAAAGCGCAAACCTCAGCAGCGCTGACCCTAAAATTGAAATGATCTGACCCAATACCATTAAATTGAAGTTTTTTGGTGATGGGATATCCATTATTTTTTCTTGCATCTGAAACCCCCAACACAGACTGACCGTCAGTTTATAAAACCTGTAAAAATTTGCATGATATAGCATAACGCAATTATCATGCAAATTTTCCCTTTAGTTCACTAAAATATCCTGGAGGAACTCCCAATGTTTTTTCCATCATTTCAATGAAAGCAGCAGCATACCGGACGCTCTCCTCTTCACTCCACTGAAATAATCCTTCATCAAAAATCACCTGTCCTGCTGCCAGAAATAAAGCAACTGTCTCCTGTGGATAATCAGTGGAAAATACATTTGTGCCGTTATCATCTTTGAATATTTCCGCCATAACAGGTGCAAGGTGCTTTATGCTTAGTGCTAAGCTCTTTTGGTGCATTTCAGCATTTTGAACCTCATGAAATTGGCGTGTCATATTTTCCTTGTCTTTTATCATTTCCTCTGACTGCCCCTGCCCCATCAAAATGGCAGATATCTTTTGGAGCGGCGTCATATCAGGATCTGCCACGATCTTTTTCGCTTGATCTACCATGTCATCGACCATCCGCTGAATGATCGCATCCATGACTTCTTCTTTGGATTTGAAATAGTAGTAGAATACACCTTTTGATAACCCGTGAACATTCAAGATATCAGTAACCGTTGTTTTGGCATACCCTTTTTCTACAAACAGCTTTTGTGCTGCATCTAATAGCTCGCCTTTTCTTACTTCCGGCTCTTTATGTCTGCGCATGATCTCTTCACCACCTTTTAGACTAACGGTCAGTTTAATAGACAATAACATAGAGTGGTATAAAAGTCAAGGGATGTATTGTACCATTTCTAAAAAAGTTGATCATCCCTAGTATACATAATAGCATATCTTATTGCAATGATTCCTGAGAAGGTTTTTCTCTGATAGATATAGGTAAAAATTCACTACTGTAGATACTGCTTTTTTCTTCATATAAATCTCCATATATCTCCACTGTTTTCTTCTCTTTCCCTAAACCAATGCCGCAAGCCATTAAATTCCCATCCCTTCTCTGGATAAACGTATTGTAGTCATAATGATTATTATAATCCATAATCATATTTTCCGACCAGTTTAAGTTGGTTGTATCAAATTCTAAATTTTCCAGCCAAACCATTTTAACATTGTCTGCTGCCTTCACTGCATTTCGCATATAATCATCCGGACCACACGCTACACCACATTGTCCCCAAGTATTACATCCCCAGGTGAACAATTCTCCATCTTTAGTAATTGTTGCAGCTCCAATATCACCACAGGTAGCGTATATTGCACCTTCCAACATTAACTGAGGATTCTGATTTTCCATGTAGGTCTGTGTTTGTTTCGTCAAAGATGTACTAAGGAACTGTCCCCACCACCATACACTTCCATCATCTTTTAATGCAGTAATGCTCTCTCTTCCGCTTCTTGCGTAAGTAACATCCTCCATTAGAAGCTTAGGCTGGCTGATCAGATTCATCCAGGGATTCAACAGATCGTCTGCGTTTACTGGTTCGCAGAGTACTCCATTTAAATTGGCTCCCACTCCGTATAATTCTCCCTTTTCAGTTAAATAAATCATAAAATATCCATTTACAGAGCAGTCCACATGTACAACATTTTCTGCAATTTTCACATCATAATATACCGGTTCAAGATTATCAATATCATCTTCATTTATCAATCCCATCTGTAAACAATTATTTCTTCCCGTCCCCCAAAGCACATGATCCGCATCAATATAGTAATGATTTAGTAGTGTTACCTTATTTCTTATATAATAGTTACTGATTTTAAATTCTTCCTCTAAATGCAGATTGTCTAAGTCATCCACATAAAATACAATATCTTCCTCATTTTCACTATTTACAATTACAGACTCGTTCCCGACAACTTTATCATGAACTTCCTTCTTATTTTTTTGTTTTTCTGTACATCCTGTGATTGCTAATACTAATATACTGACTGATAATATCTTAAGAATCATTTTTTTGTTCATACGCCCTCTTTTATGATAATTATAATATGTTAATTATCACACTTTCCTTTCTTATATTTTTCGTATCCTGGTTTAATATATTTCAGATACTATGGACTTTTAATAATTGCTCTGCTGTAAACGAATTTTTCTTCAGTCTCACGGATTCTTCTACTTATGGAGGGAATTCCCAAAATATTGCTATGTCCAGCTCTTTTTTCTCATCTTAATTAAACCTGCCTTTCCTGATGATCCTATTATACCATCTGGAAAATACAAATAAAATAAAAATAGACAACCGCCTCCAAAAGGAGCTCGATCGTCTACAGTATAGTATGTTTATTCGTCGATACCCTTACACATAATATGAAATGACACTGGAGTATAAAAAAACATTTCCTTCATTCTATTGAAATCTCCGTGATTTTCAGTGTAAATGACGGAGATAAGTTATTAATGAGGCAGATAAGTTTAAAATGCCAAAGCAATCATCCTTCACATCAATCTCCTATATCCCTCTAAAATATAGTTGTAACATCAACCACCTATAAGTTATAATCTTATAAAACAGATCCTGCCTATCGGCAAAACTGAAAGGATTACTGACTTATGCTGAATCTGGTAATTTGTGATGATGAGAAATCACTGCGAAATGATTTGAGAAAAGTTCTGGAGACAGA
>CATZVV010000225.1 GCA_958425285.1 uncultured Lachnoclostridium sp.
CTAAATTCACATATCCATACCTTGAAAAATCAAAGCAGTGTTTATTACTAAACTTTATATAGAAAATCCCTGCATACAAAGAGGTAACTCTAAGCTATTTTCTTCCAGCAGCCTTCTGTTTGAGAGTATCTCCTCCGTTGGTCTGTCACAGATAATTTTTCCATCCCGCATCAGAATTGTTCTTTTACAGGTATCTAAAATCATATCCAGATCGTGTGATGCAATAATTTTAAGATGTTCAAAAGAATTTAAAATGCAGATCAAATTCCGTCTGTTTTTTGGATCAAGTGCTATGGATGGCTCATCCATCAGGATAATATCCGGTGTCATAGATAAAATTGTTGCAATAGACACCAGTTTCTTTTCTCCACCGGACATTTTATAGATATGTTTATCCTTCAAATGGGCAATGCCCGTCATCTTTAATGCGTTCTCAACACGATGTTCTACTTCCTGTTCTGAAAATCCATAATTTCTCGGTGCAAAAGCAATATCTTCATAAGCTGTAGACATGAAAAGCTGACTGTCAGAATCCTGAAAAACATATCCTATTTTTTCCCGTACCAAGGACAATGTTTTCTGCTCCACGGGGATTTCTTCAACCCGGATAGAACCGGAAAAATTCATATTTAACCCCACAAGGAGTTTCAGCAAAGTGGATTTCCCAACTCCATTCGCACCTACCAGCCCAATGGAATCATTCTCCCCTGCATGAAAAGAAATATCTTTCAATATCTCTTTGCCCTTTTCATATCCAAAACTTACATTTTCAACATCTATATGTATATGGCTCATCCAAACAAACCTCCACACAAATTTCCAATTGCCAGTACCACAGGGATTTTACGAAATAGTATGATCAACCCCAGCCATACCAGTAAAAATACCGTATCCTGCCATCTCCAGCGTAATTTTGATTCTATATACCGGAATTCCCCATTATATCCTCTGAGGGTCATACTCTCATAAACCATAGTTGCTCTGTCCATACTTCTCAGAAGCAGCTGTCCCGATAAAGATCCCCATACTTTAAAATGAACTCCCTTTTGTTTCGGTGCCCGCAGAGAATACGCCTGTGTAATTCGATTTACTTCTCCTAGCAAAACAGTGATATAGCGATAAGTAAGCAAAATTTGCGTTACAAGAATTTTGGGAATGTGCAGCAGACGAAAAACATAACACAATTTTTCTATAGAGGTTGTTGCAATCAATAAATAAGATGCTAGTACGGTAAATACCCCCTTCATCATCAATGTAATCATTGACAAAATTCCTGTAGTGCAATGGATATTTCCTATTACAACAGGAATTTTATCAAAAAATGGATTAAATACACCTATAATACACACAAGAGGTAATACCACCCGTAATCTTCTCCGACAGTCTGTAAATGACAGATCGGATAGAATAAACATTGCTAAAGGATAAAAAAACATTCCTGCAAGACCAATAATATCATATTTTTGAAAAGATACCACTGTAACGGTATATGAAATTGTTAAAACAAACTTAACCAGTGGGTGAATCTGATTCACCCACTGGTCTCTTGATGCAATAGTTTCCATATGATGGATTTCATAAATTGCATTTCCTATTTTACTCATGATCCTTTTTTCTTCCTAAAAAATTTAAATACATAGCAGACTCCGACACATACGCCGACAACAATCAGACTTCCCACAATACCGGAAAATGTTGTTCCGAACGTGGAACCCGAATTTTTAAAAGCGTAGTCCGGAAGCAGTGCGGTATTTTCCTGTATCTCACCCACAGTATCATAAATTCCGCCGGATGATTCTACTTCCGTGGAACCTGTAATCTTTTCAATAGACCATTCCAGACCATCCGGATGAGAAGACGCTACCAAAGACAAACATCCACCAATCAGAACAACTAAAACTCCCAAAATAACAAGTGTCTTTTTAAAAGAAAATCTGCCTTGTTTTTTTCCTGTTTCAGTATTACCATATAATAATTCCGGTCTTGCTTCATAAACAAAGATTAAAACAGCTGTGGTAATCAAACCTTCCACAAAACCAATTGCCAGATGAATTGGCTACATCGTTGCCACAAAAGTGCCAAATGGAAGAGAAGTTATTCCAGATGCCATTGTTTCCAAAGTTACACTAAACGCGCCTAATTGTAAAGTAATCACACATCCAAGAATAGAAGCCAGGGCAATTTTCGTTTTGGAAAACCCTTTTTTCATAATCGGTTTCCAAATGAGAAGCGCTCCTATGAAGCACCCGTAGAATGCCATATTCCATATATTGCACCCAAGCGCCAATAATCCGCCGTCTGCAAATAACAGACATTGTATCAATAACACGCCAATCATTGTAAGAAATCCCGCAGAAGGTCCCAGTAATGCGGATAATAACATTCCTCCGCAAAGATGGCCACTTGATCCTGTTCCCGGAATTGTAAAGTTAATCATCTGTGTCGCAAATACAAAAGCACCCATAATTCCCATAACCGGTATTTTCTTTGGTTCACTTTCTAACCGTACTTTTTTCACTGAATAAGTAGCTGCTGCTGCAGAACAAACATACATTGTAGTGGCAACGGCAGGAGCTACCAAAGCATCCGCCATGTGCATAATTCATCCCTCTTTCTTATATGTAGTATATACGGTCAATTGACTATCTCTATTTTACCGCTTTACCACGGCATTACAAGCCTCCGGGGGGGATGTTTTTTGTAATTATATCACAAAAAAGCAAAAAATCTTTATTTTCCTGACAAGGGCAGTACATCGACAGATATATTTCTAATATAAACTATTTTTACAGGCTCATTAAGTATAGATATTGCTATAGGTGTTGGAGGGATTCCTCAAGGACGTATTATCAAAATTTACGGGCCTGAATCCAGTGGTAAAACTACTGTTGCATTACATATTATTGCTGAAATCCAGAGGCATGGAGGCGTTGCCGCATTTATTGATGCAGAACATGCATTGGATCCTGCTTATGCCAAAAACATTGATGTAAACATTAATGACCTTTATGTTTCACAGCCAGACGACGGAGAACAGGCCTTAGAAAAATTAACGGCGAAATGGGCGACAGTCATGTAGGGCTACAAGCGCGGCTTATGTCGCAAGTATTAAGAAAACTCACTGTATATATCAGTAATAACCGTTGTTCTGTTATATTCATAAACCAACTGCGTGAGAAGATTGGAGGTCTATTTAAGAAGTTCTTGCAGGCATCCTACGTCCAATACAGTACTTACAGAGCCAAAATCCTACATGATACGAAGGAGCATCTCCCCGGTTCCTACATTATATCCGCTGGCTGCATAAATGCCGTTTAGCCTGCCATCTGTCACAAAGATCATAGGTAGTTTCTCATGGTCTACGTAAAGGCGTCTTCCGAGCATGTTTACATTATGTGTGAAATCATCATAAAGTACACGGATTGCAGGAAATATTTCAAGTACTCTGGAAATCAGAGAGTCATTAAGAGCTTCCTCCGTACGCACCGCAAAATAAATCCTGTCTGCATAAATTGCAAATTCCTCTTTCTGTTCCAGCATCTCATTTAAAATATGCTCTGTAGGTTCCCTTCCTTCTTCCAGGAACATGAAGATATGTTTTCCGCCTTCTGTAAGAACAGACGCAGCCACATCTTCCCCTTCCCTTGTATGCAGCTCAAAATC
>CATZVV010000226.1 GCA_958425285.1 uncultured Lachnoclostridium sp.
AGGCGATAGAACCCTATGTTAAGCTTGCTGCGGAGAGCACTATTATACGTTTGCCGCTTTTATTTAGAGCATATTTTATAAAATGCAAGGGAGGCAACTACGCATTGTTTCCGATGTACAGTGTGCAGTTGTCTTAATCGTCCCTTGGCTATACCCTGACTTGTTAGCCGAAGGATTTCCAAATAAACCACCATTTCCCGACATTCTGATGGTTTTGTCACAGGTTCTTGTATAACTTCCATATTGTAATCCGACAAATTGGGACAGTTCTTCAATTTGAGTGGGGCTATTTCTCCGTGCATGTGGGCTTCGAAGATGCGCTTCAATACGCATGAAGATACTAATCTCTACACCTTAATCTTTTCTCTTAATTCATTCCAGCGCTTTGACAGATTATCTCGATTTTTCAAGAAAATCTTTTCATCTAAACGAATTTTGTAAAATGCTTTAATTGCTTCGTACTCTACGGAATAGGATAACAATAGAGCTTCCCTCGATGGAGTAATCGCCCCACCCTCGGAGATAAAAAGCGTGTAAAAATTGTCGCAAATCCTACCAACCCGAAAAACATAAAGCCCCAGCATAATAGTATCAAGTAGAAATGTGGACGAAAAAAGCGTCTGAACTACTAAGAAAACGATATCTCCATTTTCCACAGCTCTCCAAGAAATCAAAAAAACAATCATGGCAACAACTGTTTTTATAATCGCTTTCGGTAACATTTTTCGCGATGTGCTTTGACTACAATAGGCACTCTCATAATTGTCTAGAGCATAACGCACTATTGATGGTGCAGCAGCATTGTTATAGTACCCATTAGTCTTTTTCTCTGATAATTCAATAGCAAATGCATCTTCTATGCAATTCTGCCGTCTGCCAGATTCTGCTTTGAACCAGAAAAAACCATCGTCTATAACGGAAACTAAAACACAAGCTAGGGCGAAAAGTACCTGTAGCCATATTAATATTCCGTCACTACCGTTCGGCAAACACAAGGCAGCAAAGGCAACCACAGTATTGAGCCAAAAAAGCAGAGTCAATATTTTATTCAGGAAGCTAGGAGTCGTATATAATTTAGAAATGTCGTCACGTCTATTCATTCTTTCGGATATCTCTCCTCATAAAAATGATAAAGAATAGCAATTGCGTCCTTGTAAAACCACATATAATATTCAGAGTTCAAATCCTGAAGAACCTTTGGGCCGTGACATTGCCTAAGTTTTCGTCCAGAATGGCATGGGCATTGAATGTGACCACGATATGGAGTTCGCTTTATAAGATAAAACAATAAATCAATTAAAAGATTATCGTCTGAAACACCGTATCTTTCTTTGTAAGCTTCAATCAGTCCGTAGACACCATGTGAGCGCTCACCGAAGTCAGGCATAACTCCATACTCAATATAATATGAGGCCGAATAAAAGTAGCTTTCCAAAAGCGAACAAACATAGTGGGAAACTGTCGGCTCCTCTATTAGACAGGAAATTAGATCACAGTTTGCTCCGAGACATAACTCCCCATTATCCAAAAAATGTCCAAACGTACTTTCCCGCGGCACTTTCCCGCCTACTTCCCAAATGGATGGAATAGCGGTAGGAAATTCCCAAGGAACAATAATTTTTACTTGGTACTCATCGTATAGAGGTATATCATTGTAGGAGCTATTAAGGAGGTACGTTCCTGAAATTGTGAGCCCTTCAGCGGTATCAGTAATAGACAACCCTGGCTGGAGCAGAACTAACTGTTTGGCTTGCTCCAGCAGAGCCTGTTTCTCCATATTAGCCCCTCCCCCACGGCTTTGTAGGGTGGGAAAGAGGTTGCGGCTCAGAGTGAGAGGATATCACACTCGACCCCGAAGGGGTGTATGGCTTAAGCGTTTCATTAACATAACTTGTGCCTAGGCCACGCTGAAGCCCTGCAAGATACTTCTGTTCCAGCACAGGAGTAGGATCACCGAGATCTGTTTTTGCTGCCGCAACCCATTTGAAAAACATTTTCGCCGTGTCATCTGTCCAAGAGTCAGCATAATTATCTTTAGGGTTGACTGGATTAAGAATCTGCCACCTCTGATTTTGCCGCTCGATATAGGCCTTTCTCTCTCCATAAGCCTCGTTAAATGGACGTCTTCCTTGTAGCAGGGCGGAATAGTCAGCAAAACCGTTCACAATATACGGCAACAAATCTTCAAGCTCTATCACAGATGCATGCTGTGCAATCTGTGCAGCAAGAGTAGTAATAATAACAGAAGCGGGTCTTAACGAATTTGTCTGATCACTACGAGAATAAAAAATGTCACGATGCCGTTTGAGTAATTGGATTGCTCTTTGCAATGGGGAATGAATGTAGTAATCAGGCACATCTTCTACAGATGCAGCGTAATCAAAAAGTGCTCGGTTTTCATTTAGGAATTGTTGCTTTCTATTTTTCAGGTTGCGTTCCAAAAAGGGACGGTTAATATTATCAAACCAATCACCATAACCACCTGGATTGCTGGCTTGCCACTGATAGTTTCCATCGTCCTGTTTTTCTGTGATAGCAACAGCTTGCTCTGCAAATTCCTGAGGAACATGTAAACTTTTCAACAACAATATCTTCCGATTGTTCTCATGTACACATGGCACAACATCCATAATAAGGCCCACACCATCTGAAAGGTCAGCATACTCTAATGTCCAGCAACGCTCATCTTCTGGCCGCATTTTATCTGAATAGACCTTGTTACTTTGGAGTGCCTCACCAACGCTTAACTTTACATCCTTCGGGGTTATGGATTCACTGTCAACTAGCAATTCGCACACCACATCAATGTCAAAATCAGCGTCTTTGCCATCTTTAAGCGGTCGTACAACCGTCCCTGTACGAAAAGAACCCTGAGGGTAAAAATCCGCTTTAATTCCTTGTTCTTTGAGATAATCTGCAATCCCTTTATATCGATCCACCGCATATTTGTGCATAGAAGGAGAGATATCCAATTTAGCGGCTAACTTTTCAAGATCAGTACTCTTATTTCTCATAGAAATCTCCTTTATATTTTTATTATACTATAGCACATCTATGCTGTATTTTCAATCAAATCCCTCTTAAAAACACAATATCTTGTGGGACGCAAAACCGAACATTTGTAAATGCTAAAAAAGGTGAACTGCTCACAGCATTCTCCCCCAGCAAACTGAGGGTAACGCCTTTCCTTTGTATTTCAAAGTGCATCCTCTTGTAATCCGGCATCATGATACAGAAAATAATGAACAGTAAAGAAGAACCTCCTGATTTATCAAGGTTTTTTCTCCTCATCCTCATGATACCTGACAACAATGTTCTTTTTAAGAGAGGCTAAACCCAAGGAAGGATCCATTGTGGAGTCCTCATTCTCAAGCCCCGTGTCCCCCAGCCTCCATCCAGGCTGTCCATGTCTTCAGCCTCACTATAAAAAGCAAGATCGTTCCCGTGCAAAGTGTCTTCAAAGACTTTCATGGCCAGCAGCTCTTCAGAAAAGTCCATCTGGCTGTTACCATTGACATCAAAGAAATTGGTAAAAGGAAATTTTGCCATGGGAGTACCTCCTGCCTATAATAACTCAATATAACTCTATCACACTTTACAAAAAAGCACAAG
>CATZVV010000227.1 GCA_958425285.1 uncultured Lachnoclostridium sp.
ATATGAGTGTTATTGACCTTTAATTTATGCAATCTGCATCATGATATGGATTATCATGATTGCCAAAAGATGTAATATCTTATATACCATGACAGGTAGCAATACGGTATTTGATAACTTTGCAGCTCGTTCCTTCGCATCCAGTAGATTAATTTGCTTTATTTCCATCGATTTTCGAGATACAATTTCAGAAATAGGAATGCCCTTTTCATATGCTGCTACTAATGCTAATACAAAATCCGAAAATACACTGACATCATATTTAAGCGCAACTTCCTCTAGCGCCCGTTGCCAACTTTTTGCGCCTAATTCTGTCTCTGCCATAACTAAAAGAAGCTCCTCCGAAACCACACAGGGAATATCCTGTGCTGTGATTTTTATTGCTGACTCTACTGGAACCCCAATCTCCACTGCTGTTTGAAATAAATCAATAAAACGGGGAAGGTCTTCTGCTAAGCGTTTTCTTCGTATTTTAGCTCTGCTTGAAATTTGATGCTCCTGATATGGACCAAGGAAAAAAACACAGTAATTCCAACAAGACCTATTAGAATGTTTTTTAAAAGCAAAGCTGCTACTAGAGATATTAAGACTATAAGTATCCCTACAATACGCATTCCTGCTTCTTTTTTCCAATCAGGTACATAACGCAAAATGCGGCAATTTCGGTTATATTTGTCATAAGACATCCCTAATTTTGCAGTCATTTTTTCTGAATCTTGATTTTCCAAACATGCATCATAAATTTTCGAAAATCCATTTGTAAATAGCCACTCATCTTCATTTTCAATTCTCCCCAACTTTCTTGTCGCATTGCCGCCCATAGCTATCGTAAATAAAAACACGGCGGCACCTGTACATAATGAAATCCACATCTTACATCCCTCCTGTTCCCTTCCTTACGACACGCCGTATAACAATGGAACCTATAAGGGTATATATCACAATTCCTACAAATACGGCTGTCATAAATGGTGTTTCAAAAAATATGTCTACATATTGACGGGAGCCTGCAAGTAACCAGGCAATAATCAGTAGTGGCATCACATCCATAGTCAAAATGGTTATATTGGTATCTGCAAATAAACTCTTTACTTCTCTCCGTAACAGTATGCGGCTACTTATATTTCGCGCCACCGTTTCTACTACCTTCGCTTCATTTCCACCCAATTCATTTTGTAATGCAAGTGACAATGCTACATCCATAGAATCTTCATTGTCTGATATTTGTGCAGCCCGTAAAAATGCCTCTTTTATACTAAGGCCTACTGTTATATCTGCATCTATCTGACGAAATCCTTCTTTTACAGAATCATGGATGAACGGACTTTTACATAGATCCGCTACAGCCTGTTGGATTGTCAGTCCCGACCGAAGAGACGCCGCCATCTGTTGTAAAGCTTGGGCATATCGGTTTTCAAACTGTTTTTTCTTTCTGGAATTTGCCAATCTTAAAATCACTTCTGGAATTAACAGGCCTACCAATCCTCCGAAAAAGGCAATCGCTACAGTCTGCTTAGTAATAAACAGCAATACTGCAACTCCTGAAAATGCAATAAGCCCAATCGCAAAATAAGTGCTTCCTTTCATAGTTCCACCATATTTTTGTAGGTGCTTATCAAAGTATTCTGAGAGTAAAGTTAATATATCCTTCTGTTTTTCGCCTTGAACTAAAGACGGTTTTTCTCGAATCCTCATTATAACGGCCATCGAAAAAAACAAAATTGCGCCACAGAGTGGAAAAAAAATAAAACCAAATTTCATATCATCCTCCTATTCATCTCTCTGAAATATTGACCTATCTATAGATACTTTATTTGTCTGAAGCCGTTTCAGTAGTTTATCTGGAATATAGCCAGTAGCTTTAAATTCTCCGTCTTCGTAAACAAAAATGTCCTTCAGCTTAAGACGTTTTTGTTCGATTCCTGCAGCATGAGTAATATGTGTAATTTTTCGGTCACCATCAATCGTTCTGGAAACATGAACGATTA
The DNA here is from genome assembly GCA_958425285.1 of uncultured Lachnoclostridium sp. Lineage (GTDB taxonomy): Bacteria > Bacillota > Clostridia > Lachnospirales > Lachnospiraceae > UBA933. Next base: position 1,989 of record CATZVV010000227.1, read on the forward strand.
AATCGAGGGCTTCTGCCAACTGGATTGCCTGTGCATCAGGTGTGAATGCGCTGTCACCATACATACTATAAAGAATTGGCATACGAGCACTGATTAAATTAGCAGGTGAATTTGCATGAACTGTCGATAATGAACCTTCATGTCCTGTACTCATCGCAGATATCATATCCACAATTGTTCCATCGCGGATCTCTCCCACTATAATTCTATCTGGTCTCATACGCAAAGCATTTTTAACTAAATCTCTAACAGTCACAGATATGACACTATTTTCGCTGCTGGATACCCGAGCTTCCAGCCTCCTGACATTCGGCTGGCTCAAACGTAATTCACAACTATCCTCTATTGTTACAATCAGCTCATCCTCTGGTATCCCCAAAGAGAGCATATTTAACAAGGTTGTCTTACCAGAACCAGTTCCTCCTGAGACAATAATATTGCTTTTCCCTTCTACCGCACACATAAGGAAATACAGCATTTTCTCATTCAAACTTTTAAAACTAAGATAGCCCTGACCATCATATGCCCTTTCCGGAAAACGCCGGATTGCCAAGGTCGCTCCATCCGGGGAAAGAGGTGGAATGGTTGCATTCACACGGGAGCCATCAGCCAGCCTAGCATCTACAAGTGGACTGTGTAGATTAACCTGTCTACCCACAGGCTGTATAATTCTGTTAATTACAGTTAATAAATGTTCTTCACTGCCAAATTCCGCATCCGTTGATTCTACTCTACCATGCTTCTCTATTGATATATGATTGTATCTTTGTACTATAATTTCGGTTATATCTTGGTCGTACAAAAACTGATCAATAGGCCCAAGCCCTATAATGCTGGACAGAACCACCTTTTCAACACGTACTTTTATAGTATAATCATCTACATCAAGCTTGAAGATCTCACCTCTAACATAACTTCTAATTTTCTCCTGCACTTCGCTGGAAAGCCCATTCTTAGATATCTCCGCTTTAAAATTTTCAGAAACTTGTTGTATTAATGTATCCACAATTTCACGCTCAGTTTGTGTTGGACGGATTGTGACTCCTTCCACACTTTTTTCTGCTCTTCGCCTGTTTTCTGAATCCATAAGTATGCGTTCTTTTATTAAAGACATCTTTATTTCCCTCCCTTACTGAAGTATTTCTTCCAGAATCCCTTTGCAGGTGCTACTTGCTGCAGGGTATCTTCTGTCTCATTTAACTTTCGAATAATACTTCTCAACTGTTTCGTCATATCATGGCTTGTAGAAAAAACTATTGGTTTTCCAAAATTGCCACTTCGGATAATACATGGATCATGCTTGATTTTTGCTCAACATGGATATGGAAAACTTTCCTGAAGTTCTGCCACCGAAATCCCAGTAGATTTTGCAGACATCACATTATTAATAACTAGCCGGAGTTTATTTAGGTCAAATCTTATGGATTCCAACGTATGCGTAAATGCATCTAAACAATGAGCGCATGAAATATCTTGTGTTGCTATTAGTAGAACATAATCTGCTTTTTCCAATGCCAGCAAGGTCGTGTCTTTTAAATCATTTCCAGTATCATATATTACATTATCAAACCCACATTTCCCCTGCAGGTTCCGCATGACCACTTCCTGTTACTCATAA
>CATZVV010000228.1 GCA_958425285.1 uncultured Lachnoclostridium sp.
CAGCGTCACCGCCATAGGATACTTCCAGATTTTCAAAAATCAGTTTGATTGCATGCAGAGCCAATGGGTCTGTATAGTCACAATGAAGTGTAGATACATATGCCTCAATTGCGTGTGTCATCGCATCCATACCAGTATGTGCAGTCAGTTTTGCCGGCATCTTTTCTGCCAATGCAGAATCAACGATAGCAACATCCGGTGTAATGTTAAAGTCAGCAAGCGGGTATTTAATTCCTTTTGCATAATCGGTAATAACAGAGAAAGCAGTTACTTCTGTAGCAGTACCGGATGTAGAAGGAATTGCACAGAATTTAGCTTTTGTACGAAGAGTAGGGAAGTTAAATGGAATACATAAATCTTCAAATGTTGTATCCGGGTATTCATAAAATGCCCACATTGCTTTGGCAGCATCGATTGGTGAACCACCGCCCATGGCAACAATCCAGTCAGGCTGAAATTCCTGCATAGCCTTTGCACCTTTCATAACCGTTTCCACACTTGGATCCGGCTCAACATTTTCAAACAACTGAACTTCCATACCGGCTTCTTTCAAATAATTCACAGCCTGATCCAAAAATCCAAAGCGTTTCATAGAACCGCCGCCAACAACTAAAATGGCTTTTTTTCCTTTCAGGTTTTTCAGCTCCTCTAAGCAGCCTTTTCCATGATACAAATCTCTTGGTAATGTAAATCTTGACATAATAAATACCTCCATTTTTATATGTTTTTCTTTTTTTTGTTTGTCTTTTTAATCCTTATTTGATAAGATAAGGTAAGGGGTTTTATGCAATAATACCCGGCAATATTCAGTTACCATTTGTGGATTGATAATTTTTTGACAATCTATTTATGTACTAAGAGTAACATATGTTTTGAGTTTTGAGAAATGCTATATTTATATATCCCTATATGAAAAATGGAATGGAGGCGCCTATGAATTTTCAGCAGTTAAAATATGTCATTGAAGTTGAAAAAGTAAAGAGTATTTCCAAAGCAGCGAAGAATCTCTATATGGGTCAGCCAAACTTAAGTAAAGCAATCAAAGATTTAGAAAAAGAAATCGGAATTACAATTTTTAAAAGAAACAGTAAAGGCGTCGAACCAACCGAAAGCGGTGTAACATTTTTACATTATGCAAATACCATTTTAAGTCAGTTAGATGAATTGCAGTCTTTATATAGCAATAAGACAGATTCGCAGATTAGTATGAAAGTTTCTGTCCCGAGGGCAAGCTATGTCTCTGTTGCTTTTTCTAACTTTGTAAATCAGCACATGGGACCGGAACAGATGGATGTCACATTTAAAGAAGAAGGACCGCTTGGTACAATTCGTGATGTGGCAGATGGCGAAAGTAATATGGGAATTGTAAGGTATCAATCCATTTACGAAACTTATTTTATGAATTTATTTGAAGAACATGGTCTTAAATATGAGCCATTGCATGAATTTGATATGGTTCTGCTCATGCATCAGAAGCACCCATTATCTCAGCTTGCGGAAATCCCCTATCATTTGCTTGATGGATATACGGAGATTGTACATGGAGACTATCAAATTCCGTCACTCCGGTTTCATAAAATCAGCAAGGAAGCGAAACTCGGCAAGCCACAGAAGCGGATTTATGTATATGACAGGGGGAGTCAGTTTGATTTGCTTGAGCAGGTTGCCGGCACATATATGTGGGTAAGCCCGGTGCCATTTTCGCTAGCCGGAAAGTATGGTTTGGTTCAAAAACCATGCGCGGCAGCAGGGCATAATAAAGATGTAATCATTTATCAGGAAAAGGCAAGGCTGAATCCGTACGAAAAGGAATTTATTCAGGTGTTGAGAGAGCAGATTTCGAATGGGGAGAATTCGTAAGGGAGAACATTGCATCAGCACAATTGCTATGTTGCGAATTTATAATTCATAAATTTAATACGGTTGCTGATGACACTTCTCCAATGCTACATGCAAAATACCCATCAGACCAAAAGATTTTCTTTTTCCCATACTGTTTGGAAAGAAAACTGTTGTATTTTTGCCACATATAATGCGTAGTTTCCTGCTTAACATCGTCAGCAATGTTGCCTTTGAGTAGTTGTTTTCTGTATTTCGTTACCAATACAATATGTACTTTCAGGCTGCACTTACGCCTGTTGTGACGATTATATCCGCTATCCATAATTTCTGTCCTCTTTGACTTGATTTTCACTAATAATTATTACATAATATTTTTAATGAAATATCAATAAAGGGAGTACAAAAAATGGAACAGATGACAGTTACAGCTAAAATACAAATATCTGTATCAGGTACAGACAGGGCGTTATTAGATAATACCATGTCTGTCTATCGTGATGCCTGTAACTTACGATGTGGAGGAAGTAAATCTTTCTAATGTATGCAATGTTGTAGGCATTGACAGAGGTATTAACTTTGTCGTTGCCACTTATGACAGTAAGCATCAATCAGGCTTTGTTAGTGGTAAATCCATTAAGCAGAAAAGAGCTGCTTATTCCAAGCTTCGTAAGGAGTTACAGATGCGTCAGACTCCATCATCAAGACGAAGAATTAAGGCTATTGGTCAGCGAGAAAACCGTTGGATGCAAGATATTAACCATCAAGTATCAAAGGCACTCGTTAAAAACAATCCAAGGCATACTCTCTTTGTGTTAGAAGATTTGTCTGGTGTTCGTAATGCCACAGAATGAGTTCATACCAAAGACAGGTATGTGTCTGTATCATGGTCTTTCTATGACCTCGAACAGAAGATTATCTACAAAGCCAAACAGAATCAGTCTGCCGTAATTAAGGTAAACCCTCGTTATACAAGCCAGTGCTGTCCAGTATGTGGTCACATTGAAAAGTCTAACAGAGATAAAAAACTGCATCTGTTTACCTGTAACAACTGCGGTTATAAATCCAATGATGACCGTATTGGAGCAATGAATCTGTATCGCATGGGAATAAACTATCTTGAAGAAAGTCAAGTACCGGATACAGTTACAGCCGAGTAAACTCTTCTGTAAAGAGTACTATCAACCACCCTATGATGTAACGCCACTTTAGATAATAATATCTATTGGGGTTAAAGGTCGGAGGCGTAAGCCGTTACTACGACTAGGCGGTTACAAGCCCACTACCTTTAGGTGGTGGGTAGTTGACTTAATGGGTTATGAGAACGGGGGCTTCAAAGGGCACCTATTTTACAGGAATGTGCCCGATTGCCTTATGGGTTTTATTTTGAACAACGATTTGTGCAAAATCGTGCTCATTTACCGAACCTATTGTAACGACGAGATCATTTTTATCAAAGACATGATTTTTTTCTTCCTGTGACCATTGTACGGTTTCAAATAAATCAGCATTTATATTTTCAAATGAAAATATGCTGTAATCAATCGCATCCTTTTGGTAGAACCCTGAAGAATCAATGTAGTTTTTCGAATTTTCTAATATTTTTATCTGCTCCGGGCTGGCGCCTTTTTCCGCCCAGGTGGTTTCGTATGGTTTATTTATATGTTCAAGAGTAGTTTGAACGCATAGCAGGACGAGGACAACAAGTGATACAGTACCTGCCAGGATATAAAATAACGTTTTCCCTTTACATTTTGTCATTTA
>CATZVV010000229.1 GCA_958425285.1 uncultured Lachnoclostridium sp.
CAATTTTATAATCAGTCTTGTAACTCATTTTTAATGTGTATGCAACAGCATATAACACGCTAATTGCCTTTTGATATGCTCCACCTTCTTCATTCGGATTTCCTTTACCTCTGACAGCAATATAGTTAGCTTTTGGTACATTTACAATTGCTGGTTTGTTCTTCGGCATATAAAATTCTTTGTATTCTTTCTTAAAATCAAACGCCATATTTGCTCTCCCAACTTTCTTTCGTCATAAAATTCGTATGGCCAACCCTGATTTCATTCATCAAAGGTACTGGAACTTCATTGCAAGTATGATGATAAACAAAACCCACTTTCTCCTGAACACGTTTTGATTTGTTATTTCCATCATAGTAGCCGCACCAAATCGTTGTCATACCAAGAGTTTCAAAACCATGACGCAAAAGAGTTTTTACCGCTTCTGGCATATAACCTCTTCCCCAGAATGGCTTCCCAAGCCAATAGCCCAGTTCACATTCATCATCTCTTTCAGTCATATCTGTGTGTCCGTTCAATTTAAGTTCAACTGCGCCAATCGCTCTATCACTCCCTTTTTCGCAGATGGCATAGCACTCAGCACCAGTAAAAACATTCTTTATAACACTTAAACTTTCATTAATATCTTTGTGTGGCGGCCATCCGGCGATCGGACCAACCTCAGGGTCTTTCGCATATTCATACAAACTTTCTGCATCAGATTCTACCCAATGACGCAATATCAATCTATTTGTTTCTAACATCGTATAATCTCCCCTTGTTCTTTTCCTTGATTATAGCTCATCCGTTCATACTCTACAATTGCAAATTTGCAATTTCTCATCCTATACCCATTGCCAAATTGCAATCGCCGTGAATATCCAGGGTACTTTAAAAATTCGTGTTATCCTCGCCTTATCAAAAGAGCAGAAATTGCTCTCGCACCTTGACAATTAGAGAAACCGGAATCAGCGGTAACATACAACGAAAACAAGTTTTCGTTGTCGGCGTTTGTGATTTCACTCTTGCAAGCAAGTGAAATCACTGCACTGTATAATGACACTCACATCTAATAGGTGAAACTCCTTGGGGTGGCTCGGCAACCAACGGCGAGTTATGGATTCATCCATAAGAGGAACGTGAAAAACCGTTCACCAAAGAAACCGGAATCTCGGCTCAATCGATAAAGCTGCAAATGGGACTTGCAACAATAGGAACAGGATTTCATATATTGAATCAAGAATGCCCCGGCATTCTTGGGCGAGATGTGCACTGCGGTAGCAGTATCTACCTCTGCACATCTCTGCCATCCGCCGGAGGCATAATCGAGAGACACCGTCTCTCGAATTATAAGGCAGAGGGGATGTGATAACACTTGAGTAAACCAACCTATTATCTTTGGAAAAACGATTTTTCATCAACAGAAGAATATGAAACAGCAAAGGATAAATATAGGAAACTGGGATTTCGAGTTGTCACATATCTGGATGGACAGAATGATAAGAATATTCACGATGGATTAAAGGCGGTTATTAAGAATCACTATTGCAATATCAGCAGTTGACAAATATTCTTTCAAAATATATTCCATATTTACATTATTCATGTTAATATATTTCATATATGGAAAGGAAGTGAGTCTATGAACGCTGGATATGTACGTCTATCAAGAGATGATGACAAACGAAACTACGTTTCTATCGAAAATCAGAAATTAATAATTAACCAATTTGCGGCAGAAAATAACATGGTTATCGACCGCTGGTATGAGGATGATGGCGTGTCTGGATATAAATTTGACCGACCAGGCTTCAATCAGTTAATGGAAGATTTAGACAAGGATGTAGATCGAGTATTTGTCAAAGATTTTTCCCGTCTCGGGCGTCATAATGCCAAAGTGTTACTTCTTCTTGATGATTTTCAGGAACGAGGAAAACAACTGATTGTCATAGATGATAATTATGATTCTATGCAAGCAGATGATGATACGATAGGTATCAAAACATGGTATAATGAGAGATATGTAAAAGATACCAGTAAAAAAATAAAACGTGCTCTTGGAGCTCGTCAAAAAGAGGGAACACTCATGACTCAGCCACCATTTGGATATAAACGAAATGAAAAAGACAAATCCATCATAGAAATCGTACCGAAAGAAGCCGAATACGTAAAAATGGTCTATGACCTATACTTAAAAGGTTCCGGCTATCGTATGATTGCCAACCATCTGACAGAAAAGAAAGTTCCGACTCCTTCCATGGTCCGTCACGAACGAGAACTGGAAGAAGGAAAGGTTACGAAACGTCAGATTGCTACCGAATGGTCTGATTCTATGGTAAAGGATATGCTTGGAAATGATTTTTATATTGGTACACTCCGTTTGCGAAAACGTGCACGCTCTACTGTTCACGGAAAAGACAAGCGTGTACCAAAGGATGAACAATATGTTTTTGAAGACAATCATCCTGCAATCATTGATAAAGCCTCTTTTAATCTGATTCAGGACATGAAAGAAAAACGTGTGAAGAATAATTATCGTGGAAGTCGTGGACAATGGATTGGTTCTGAAATACCAAATCCATTTGGAAGTTGTCTGTTCTGCAAAGACTGTGGAAGTCGTTTAACTCCAATTAAGAGAACCACTTCCAGCAGAGAACGTAAGTATTATATCTGTACCACTTACAACACCAAAGGTAAGCGCTATTGCTCCAAAGCTCATCTGATTGAAGAAGATGATTTAATGGAAGACGTTGTAACTTATATTAAACTGTGTCGTAATGCCTTATCAGAAGTCATTGCAACCTATGATATGAAAGATTTTGACTCTGAAAAAAGAACTGTTGAAGAAAAACGTACTGAGATTCAAAACAATATTTTAGAACGCAAAAAACAATTAAAAGTTCTTTTTACACAGAAAGTCAGAGATTTATCCAATGCTCATGACAATGAAGATATCGTAAACGAAACTTACGATGCTCTGCAGCAGGATATTCTTTCACAGATTCATGGATTGGAAATGCAGTTAAAAGAATTAAATGATACCAGTCTGGAAAATGAAGATGTAAAAGAAAAAATGGAAAACGCATTGCAGGTAGTTAATAAAATCATCGAAAAAGGAGTTCTTGATCGTAAAGATATCGAAATCTTAATCGAGCGTATCGAAGTGGATGAAGGAGGACTTCCAGAAATCGAATTAAAATATGGGTTATCTGGATTGATTCAGTATAGTCCTGCACAGGAAATGAATCGTCGTGAAAACGAAATCATTTACCACACCATGCGACTGATTTACGAAGAAGAACGAAGTTACACCTCTGCAAAATATTTATCGAAGGCACTTACTGATTTGGGATATCCTAAATCCAAGAAGAGTGTATTGCCTTATATCGGATTAATGATAGATATGGGAATCGTAGAGCCAAGCGATAACTCATTAAAACCATACACGATTGTGAAAAGCAAGGAAGATTTACAGGAGATTATGAATAACTTCTTCTGTGAAAACCTTGCTGATAACACAACAAACCCAGCATATGACCATGATTTACATGGATATGGTGCCAACAGGCGGCATGCCTCAGATGGTCTTCGAGTATATCCTAAAGAAACACGGCATGGACC
>CATZVV010000230.1 GCA_958425285.1 uncultured Lachnoclostridium sp.
CACGGCTCCAAGCAATCTGGTTATATTTGTGCTCGCCCCATAAGAATGTACTGCTATCGCATCGCAGTCTGCACCTTCAATAAATACGCCGTCTTCGTCATAATCACCGTTTAAGAAAGATGTAACCCAACTGCTTGCTCCGGTTGGATTTGCAGATGCCGGAGAAACAGTTCTCTTTCCTGTGGCTTCAATTAAAGGCCAATATTTTAAACCTTCTGCCGGTGTTGCATTGGCCTGACTTTCGATATCCGGTTCATTATAACCTAAAATATAATTGGAATCATCTGTAATATTCGGAATTTCAGCAATATTATCCTCACCAATTCCCCACACCATAGGCACATGTGCCACTTCATCATCCACGCTATTATTAAAAGCCGTCGTACCCCAATTGTAATACCATGAAAGATTCATTTTCTTCATCTCAACCGTATCACTCATGTCTCCTCCCATTGCGAGACCTTTTTTTGATACATAAAAGGTACGTGTGGCTGTTTTTGCCAATTCTTTGCCTTCTGCATCTTTTGCAACGATATATGCCGTATGAGCCGACACTCCTACTGTATATACCTCACACTTTAATGTTGTTTCCGTATCTGATGCCGCAATATTTTTTGCTTCTTCCTGATCAAAATAAACATCATAGGATGCTGCGCCTTCCACATTGGCGTCAAATACAATATTAATATAACCGGCACCCACCAGACTTCCTTCCTTAGGTGCTGTTATCGCCGTGTTACTCCAGTCGTTTTCCGGTTCTTCAGCGTGAATGTTGCTATTATTCACTGTAATAACCGATAAAATCAGTGTTATTGATAATAAAATTGATACTATTTTTTTCATGTGCTTCTACTCTCGTTTGTTAATATCCTCTTTATCATATATTCTCATTTTAAACAATACTTTCCATCCGCCAACTGTATAAATTCCTTTATCTGCATTTTTATTCTTTCTTATTAATTTTATATTGTCACACTGTTTCCCGAATAAATGGTTGTATAAAGTAAATTTCCATTCTTTAATTCGTAAGAAAAGAGTCCATTGCCTGCCTTCTTTATACTCCACTCGGTATTATAATCAACAATACTGCCGTTCGGAGCCGTAACCGTTATGTAAATTGGTGCTGGTTCATAATTACGCTTAACAGATATGTTTACTTTATACCATACCGCATTGCTCCCCCTCCGTTCACTTATTTACTTTGATCGTATAATAGGAAAATTAAATTGTCATTTTTTTAGTTTTTATGTGAGGTAGCTGTTTTTAATAATATAAAAAGGTTTAGCCCAGATATTCATCAGGCTAAACCCTTTCTATATTAATCTTCTATATACTCTAACTTGCTTACCGACACTTCATAAGCAACATGCTTTTCACTTTCTTCCTCGTTGATTTTCTTAATATATTCGCGGCTCTGTACCCTGCCCCATATCTGTACATGTCCGCCAACCTCGAATGTGGAGGCGTATCTTGCATTTCTTCCCCATGCGATGCAAGGAATATAATCTGATTTGCCATACGGACGGTTTACTGCAATAAGCAAATCTGCAATTTCACGTCCTAAAGGTGTTTTTCTATAAATCGGCGGTTTGCATATATATCCATCCAGAAAAATCTGATTTGTCTTTCCTACTTCCAGATTTTCTTCTACTTCTTCCCACTCTCTCACAAATATGGAAAGCACTAACTTATTTTTCGTTCCTTCATGGCGGTTATACGACCGAAACTGACCTGACACTTCTATCAGTTTTCCCATACAGTCCTCATTCACATCAACCAGTCGTTCGGACACCATCAGCGGAATCACATCGGTCAGTTCGCTCAATCTGTCTACGGATATATCTACTAGGTAGAATCCTTCTCCAAACACCTCGTGGCTGAACCGGAACTCCGATACAATCTCCCCTATAATGCTCACTCTGTTGTTTTCAATTACTTTGTCAATCATTGTATTTCCCCCTTTACCATACTTTGGTTTATTATTTTTTTATCACTATAATTATATGACATTTTTACTAAAATATGTAAAAAATCGTTCGACTTCTATCGCCTTTTCTCGTCTGTCTGATAAAACAGAAACAGCCATTCAACCGTGCCTGCACGGTTGAATGACTGTCTCTGTTTTATGTATCGCCATCCGACTCATTGTCTATGCGATTATTTTACTTTTACTCTCTTTGCCTTGCTGTATGCACCTGCTACATTTGATGACTTAGCGATTGCTGCAACCTGAACTTTAACTCTCTTCTTTGATTTTGCCTTTACTGTTAATGTTGCTTTCTTTGTCTTATATACTTTTGAACCAACTTTAACTTTGTATGACTTAGCACCCTTAACTTTACCAAACTTAACGGTTACTTTGCCTTTCTTTCTTGACTTAACAGATTTCAGTTTTGGCTGCTGAATTAATGTAAACTTAGTTACTGTAAGAACTGTAGCTGCTGTAAAGTCTCCGTTAGCATCTTCTGCCAGTCCGTCTACTGCAGACATCTTAAACTGATTCTGGAATACACCATATCTTACCGGAGCATCTGCGTCAGTTGTTACATTTTCTCTGTCGCCCACATCTCCTCCTACACCAAAGTAAATGGAGTTTGCATTTGCTTTCGCTTTAAACTTAACGTTAACTTTCTTTGTTTTGTTTGCCGGAACTTTTACCCATGTTGAGTAAGCAAGTGTCTCACCTGTGGCAACCTTTACATATACGAATTTTGTAACATTCGTAGCCTTAATAGAGAAAGAAAGAGTATATGTCTGACCTTTCTTTATGCTGACACTTCTAGCATTATCTCCCTTTGAGCCGTCAATATAAATCTGGCCTCCCCAGATTCCGCCCCAGCCTACAGCGTCAACTGCTGCAGTAAAGCCTGATGCCTTGTTTGATGTTAACTTTCCTTCAGCACCTTCATACCATCCTTCTGAAGCACCGAAGTAACTTCCCCATGTTGCACCAAAACATGTAGTTCCCATAGCTACTACAAGAGTAAGAGCCATGATTGATGCTGCAATTTTTTTTGCCAATCTTCTCATGATTGTTCCTCCTTAAAAAATAATTTGTTTCATACAATCCGGAGACTTTTCTCCGATGCATTGTACTAGATAATGTGTTTTAATCCAACACCCCTCTTGTTCTCTATTCTATAACATTTATAGGGGTTCCTGCAAGCCATTTTTTTAAATTTTTTGAAACGATTTCCATCAACCGTGTTCTTGTCTCTATCGGAGCCCATGCGGCATGAGGAGTTATCACAATATTCTTAGCCTTTAACAACGGACAATCCGGTATCATCGGCTCCTGATCAATCACATCCAGTGCAGCATAACCTATAACATTTCCGTTCAAAGCGCTAACTAAATCTTCCTCATTTACAACGCCTCCACGGGATGTGTTAATAAACAGACTGTCTTTTTTCATTCTTGAAAAAAACTCTTTATTACACATCTTTTCTGAATCTTTATTCAGTGGACAATGTATGGTGACAATATCTGAATCAGATAATATTGTATCTATATCTGTAAATTGTATGGTTCCGCTTTTTTTAATT
>CATZVV010000231.1 GCA_958425285.1 uncultured Lachnoclostridium sp.
AAGCCTGTCTGTGAATTTTTACAAATAAACCACTGGAACCACCCCATTTAACCTGTTCTCTACAATTCAATTCTAAAAAGACACTCTTACCACATTTTGCCTTATTTACCGCTATATCCAGCGGGCGGGTCCCCGACATATGTGGCATATTCATCCATTTCATCCATAGCCTTGTCATACTCTTCTTGTGTCATCATTCCTGTGCGGACATTTTCCTGCATATTCTCTATAGATTCTTGAATCACAATATCCTCTGTGGGAGGTGTCTTTTCATTATAAAATTCAACTTGTTGCTGGAAAGAACCCACCTCTATAGGATTACTTCCTATTTCATTGACAACTTGTGTACTGTTTACTCTCATTAAAGACGAAGCATCGATAGGATAAGCACCATAAATATGACCACGAATATAATAATAATTTCCTTCGGTGTTTCGTCCAGACCCAACACTTGGATGATACAAAAAAAGCAAATAAGATTTTCCAACCTCAAAGTCACAAGATGGTGACACTTCTAATACATCGTTCCCTATAGTACCTCCTTCCTGTCGAACAGCAACAATTCCATCTTCAGGAGCCTCACCACGAAACGTTTCGTTTACTTCAAAATAGTAATCTGTATATATGGAACCACCGCCATTAGTATACAAGACTTGAAACGACTCTGAAGGTTCTTTATAGGTGCAAATTGCTACTAAGTTAGATTCCTCTATCAATTCTCCCACCGATTTACTGGCAATCATTTTCGATACTATTTGCTTATTTTGAACTGTTGAAGAATTTGACAAGCTTTCAACATTAAAACTATTTTCTATTTCCTTGGCAGTTCCGATATGAACTACAGGAAGAATAGTTCCGCCAATCAGAGCAACAAAAAGAACAGCCGCAACACCGACAGTCAATTTCCATACATTCTCTTTTTTCATAAAAAAACCCCCATAGAACTCAGAATACAAGGTTAATAAATTTGTTCAACACTGTAGATATCCACATCTCGCGGAGTTCTTATTTCTGTATTCATGGCAATTGCATGATACATAATACTAGGATACTTCGCACTAGTTCTATCGCCAAGACCCACAGTGTGTCCAGCTTCATGTAAAAAAACAGTCCAGAAATCATATTTACCAATTTGTGCGCTGTTTGCCCATGAGCAAGCCATATTTATATTTATATCAGATTCCTTAATCACTCCTTGTGGAGCGTCTATATAATTCTCTGCTATTACATCTTTATCATCTGGCCATGGAACATGATACACTCTACTTTTTTGGTCGCGTATAGGATTTCTATAATCAGAATCGTAATGACGTTTAGTTGGTTCCCGACCAAGCAATGCAATTGGCAAAAGCTTATTCCATTGGTACAAAGCTTCATTCATGTGTGAAATCGTCAAGTTCCCAAAATCTCCATGAGGAATATACCGAATTTCAAAGGTTGTTAGTATTGCACCTGACTTACAAACATCACTCTCAGTAAACGCATGTACTTTCATAGAGAATGGAGCAATGTAAACCACCGAAACAAGCAAAAAAACCAAAAAACGTTTTAATTCCTTTTTCAACATTTAGCATTCCTCCCAATTTAGTTTTTTCATAAATTTCAACCACATGATTTAATGGCTACATAATAAAGCCGGACCCTTTAGATAAATCAATCCACAATCTGCCACAAGCAGAAAAAGGAGAACTCTAGCTTGCTTTATACACTGTTTTCGACGGCATATCGATAGTAAAGTGTCCAGTAACCCTAGCTACGCGATACTGTTTGTTGGCCGGTGATATTCTGTGCCAGATACTGTCCTAGAATAACATCTCCCCGTCAAAAACAGTGCACCAATAGGACAAATTAGCTTTTTCAACCTCATACTTACTCATCCTCCCTAATGTTCACTCAAAAGTAAAATCAAAACTGCTCTCAGAAGGAACCTCGATTTCCTCCTGTTCAAGCTGGTCTAATTGGGTCCCTATTCTTTCAGCATTTCCCATAGCAATGCTGAAAGCCACCACGTAGGAGGTCACAGGTTCGAGTCCTGTTGTCCCCACCATAAAAGCCTAAACGCTGCTGCGCTTAGGCTTTTTTCTTTTTCTCCGGCATAAGCTTTTTTGAAACCACGCGCCTAGCAAGTGGTTTTCGGGAGACAAAGAGAGCCCTGGCAATCGCCAGAGCTCTCTTTTTTCATTGACATCCGACACTTCTTTTTCAGGGGAATCTCCATCGTGATGGAAAAAGTTGGTTTGTGAAGATGAAAGAACCGTGCCAGCAAGGCGAATCAACCTTTTTCTTCTGCAAATGTTACGGACTCTCCATTGACCAGCAAAGCATAGTCCTGGTCCAACCCGTTCAAATAGGCGCTGCAATAATAAAAGGTGCCAATTGAGGCTTTCTGTTCCCAAGAGGCAAAAGAAGTGTTTTCGCTGTCTGTTATCTCAATTTCCCGTCCCTCCAAGTCAATGGTGTTCGTAACCAAATAATAGTCTGAGGAATCGGCATAACGGTACAGGGAAACAAGAACTTTGGGGCTGCCTGCCACGATACTGCTAACTATTTTTGTTTCCAATCCGGTGCCTATTTTCCATGTATCCCCATCCTTTGGTAAAATGGTTACAGCACTGTTGGCACCACCATCCTGCGACACAACCAGGGTGGAGTAGGCACCTTCCGTTACAGCATCAATTTGTCCAAAATGGTTTGCCTGATAGGCAGCCTGCGGGTTGGGATATGACAGCACTCTACCCTCCAAAAAAAACAGGAACAAGAAGGAAAGCACAGCTGTGCACAGCCCTACCAATGCGGGAAAAATCGCCCCTCGCTTCATTTTTGAAGCGCTCTTTTTACTAAGCTTCACCCCAAAGGCAAAAATCAGCACAAACAGCACAACCGCTATACTGCCGTTTAACACATAGAGCATTTCTATAGTTCACCTTCTTATATATTTAATACTTTAATACGATGGACTAGGAGAAGTAGAAGATTGGGAAGCCCCCATAATTAAAAGGAGTATCGTAAGGAAAGGGCCGCCAATACTAAGATTCGTATATTGGCTCCACTCTCCAGTATCCAAATAGTTAATAGAAGAAGACTCAATTCCGGCTAGCAAGTGTGGTAAATCAATTTTAACCCCAAATTCACTGGCTGTATCGCTACTATTATTCACTAGACCATATATTCCTGTATCTCCAAGCCCTAATCTCAAGTCAATAGTCAAAATATTGGTATTAAATTTAAGTCCTACTGTAGAATCAAGTACGTTACCAAGGTCATGCTCAAGGTAAACAGAAATGGGCCGCGATGAATCCCCGGTTTCATTTACAACCGTCTTGGTTCTTGTACCAGTGGTATATGTTCCTATGAGAAAGTTAAACGGAACACTTTGCTCAGTAGATATAACTGCCGAGTAGGACGCACCGAAAATCCCCGAAGTTTTTCCCGCCGGTCTTACAGAGGCAGAACTACTCCCCCCATCATTGATAAACATGGGGCGGTTGTTTACAGCTTCGCCGGAAGGGCCGCATATTTCAATACCCATTATAGCAAAAT
>CATZVV010000232.1 GCA_958425285.1 uncultured Lachnoclostridium sp.
GACTCGGAAAATCAGCTTTTGCAGTCATTCCACCTGCACAACTGACAAGAAGAGTTCCTTCTTCCTCTGAATCCAAATTAATCATCTGCTTTCCCTTTAACATACTTAAATCCAAAGCAGCCGCCCCAAGCATCCCGACTTCTTCATCTGTCGTAATCACTACCTCTAACGCTGGGTGCTCATATTCATCACTGTCCAGAATCGCAAGTGCCATTGCCACTCCAATGCCATCATCGGCTCCCAAAGTCGTTCCTCTGGCATGAATAAAATCCCCTTCCTCATATAAATCTATCGGCTCATTCTCAAAATCATGCTCTGTTCCCTGTTCACATTCACATACCATATCCATATGTCCTTGCAGGATAACTGTATTACATAACTCATAACCTTCTGTCGCAGGCTTTCTTATTACCACATTGAGTGCTTCATCTACGGAATAAGAAAGCCCCTTCTCTTTCGCAAAACTCACCAGATACCTGCATATTTTTTCATTATGAAAAGAACCTCTTGGCACTTTAGACAACTCTTCAAAATAAGCAAATACCTTCTCGCTTCGTAAATTGCTAAGCATAAGGGACCTCCTAAAACATCATGATATTATTAATTTTTAAAACTATGAATCGGCGCTGGAATACGTCCGGTCCGGCTGACAAACTCGTCACAGGAAAATTTATTAACCGGCATTATCGGTGCATATCCAAGCAATCCTCCGAATTCTGCTGTATCTCCTACATCCTTTCCTATAACAGGAATAACGCGAACGGCTGTCGTCTTTTGATTTACCATTCCAATTGCCATCTCATCTGCTATAATACCGGCAATTGTAGTATCTTTTGTGTTTCCCGGAATTGCAATCATATCAAGCCCAACGGAACAAACACAAGTCATTGCTTCTAATTTTTCAAGCGTAAGCGCTCCTTCATTCACTGCATCAATCATCCCCTGATCTTCACTGACAGGAATAAAGGCTCCACTCAAACCACCAACATAAGATGATGCCATAACTCCGCCTTTTTTCACCTGATCATTTAACATTGCAAGTGCCGCTGTTGTACCCGGTGCTCCTGCGCGTTCCAGACCAAGTGCCTCGAAAATTTCTGCAATACTATCTCCAACCGCAGGTGTCGGAGCAAGTGAAAGATCAATGATTCCAAATGGAATTCCAAGACGTTTCGAAGCTTCACCGGCAACCAATTGCCCTACTCTCGTAATCTTAAAGGCAGTCTTTTTAATCGTTTCACATACCGTACTGAAATCTGCCCCTTTTACCCTCTCCAAAGCAGTCTTTACAACACCCGGACCACTAACACCTACGTTGATGACTGCATCACCTTCGGTTACACCATGGAAAGCTCCTGCCATAAATGGGTTATCATCCGGTGCATTACAAAATACAACTAATTTTGCACATCCAATGGAGTCCTCTTCTTTCGTCAACTCTGCCGTCTCTTTGATTACTTTTCCAAGCAATGCAATTGCATCCATGTCCAATCCGGTCTTTGTGGAACCAACATTTACAGAACTGCATACCCGGTCAGTAACAGCAAGTGCTTTTGGAATGGACAAAATCAAATTATGATCTGCTTCTGTCATTTTTTTTGACACTAATGCCGTATATCCTCCAATAAAATTCACATCTACTTTTTTAGCTGCACGGTCTAATGTCTTTGCAATTTCTACAAAATCATCCGGATTCTTACACGCAGAACCACCCACTAAAGCAATTGGAGTAATTGAGATTCGTTTATTGACAATCGGGATTCCAAATTCTCTTCCGATGTCTTCACCTGTCTCTACTAATTTTTCTGCCTTCGTTGTAATTTTATTATAGATATTTTCACACAATTTATTCAGATTACTGTCAATACAATCCAAAAGACTGATTCCCATCGTAATGGTGCGTACATCCAGATTCTCTTCCTGTATCATATGATTTGTTTCAATTACCTCGTTTATATTAATCATGCTGAAAATTCCTTTCCCTTCTAAAACAGTTAAATCCGGTGCATTTTATTAAAGATTTCTTCCCTCTGTAAATGAATAATACAACCCATCTCTTCACCCACTTTTTCCAATTCACTGCTAACCGTCTTAAAATCCTTCATATCCTGCTTAAAATCAACAATCATCATCATATTAAAATAGCCATCCACAATTGTTTGTGAAATATCTAATATGTTAAGACCATTGTCTGCCAAATAGGTACAAACCTTTGCAATGATTCCTACACTGTCTTTTCCCACTACCGTAATAATTGTTTTGTTCATAAAATGTAACCTCTTTTCTCTTTATATTGTAACAGCCGGAGTCGGTGTATGACGTCTTGCAACTGATAATTCTGCACCAATTTCTTTCCATTGCTCCATTTGTTCCAACTCATATTTAACTGTCTGAAATGCCAACTTAGGATAATTATTTTCTTCACTCAGATGACCTAGCATAATATGCTGTAATTTATCATGCACAAGTGCCTTAATCAATCGTGCGGAGGAGTCATTTGACAAATGCCCCTTATCTCCTAATATCCTCATTTTCAACGAATAGGGATAACTCCCCACCTGCAACATATTTATATCATGATTCGCTTCCAAAAGCAATACCTGACTATTTTCTAAGTGAGACATGATATATTCGTCATAAGTTCCCATATCTGTCGCTACTGAAATTTTCTTTTCATCCTTCTCAATCGTGTAACAAACCGGATTTCTGGCATCATGTGAAATCGAAAACGGAGTGACTTCCATCCCATCAATCTGTATAGGACAGTCAGCCTGAACCGGTTCAAACAAATCCAAATCCACATTTTTCATCTTCCCTGTATCCATTATATAACGCAAGGTTTCCTCGGTTCCATATACAGGAATATCATATTTGCGAAGAATCGGTCCCAATCCGCCAATATGGTCTGAATGCTCATGTGTAATACAAATTCCTCTGATTTGATCCAGGCTCAAGTCATTTTCTTCCAAACCTTCTTTTACCCTCTTCATACTAACTCCGGTATCAACAAGAATCCCCGATTGTTCTGCTCCAACGAAAATACAATTTCCACTGCTTCCGCTTGCAATACTTAATAATTTCATAAAACTCCTCTTTTCTGAGCAACCTGCCACAAAAATGTGACAACACCCAATCTCATTCCCAAACCAATTCGATCTCATCTCCTTGCTTAATCGGCACCGTAAAATCAGCCGGCACACCATTGACCTTGGAAATAAGCCGCTTGTTTCCTGCCTTTGTTAAATCAAAAGAATATACATCAAATACATCAACAAAAATGTGATTTTCCTTTTCCGGCAATAAAACCTCTGTTCCATTTACACGAACAGTAACACCTTGAGATTTTCTCTGCTCTTGCGTCACTGCAGATTCGCCTTCTATAGTATCCTCCATCATAAATTCAATGACACCATGGTCGAATACCTTATCAGAAAGTTCTGCCTGACGCCCATTGACAGACATCTTCCGCTCCTTATCCATACCTAAAAAGTCAAGTACCTGACCTAAATTACTCGAATCCAACACATCCACCCG